>JAGGXZ010000083.1 GCA_021162805.1 Candidatus Poribacteria bacterium | reverse complement strand
CGTTGTTATCACCTCCGCATCGCTCATCTTGGCTCTGGGATCTTGTTCATGGCCTATTGCCTTGAGGAGATCGTCTATTATGGTGTATAATGCTATCGCTTTGTTTATCATTTTTCTCCTCCTGCTTTTGGGTAGTTTCAAGCAGGATCTCTCGATGCAAGTCAAATAGCAACTTGGGTTATGATAGAGTTTCTCAAGGTCCATCCCCAATCAGGCATTTTAACAGGCTCAAGGCTTATGGCTTGAGAATCGAAAGAGGACCGTCGGTTTCTTAGCCCTGATGTGAGGTGAAGATATGGAGAGATTAGAAAAACTCGTCCGACGAGCAGCAGATATCGTCCGGATCGCCGAAACCACACCGGACGTGCCTCGGACGCTAAACTCGGAGATGCTCCAGGCTGATATCCGGCGCATTCAGAAGGTGACAAGATGTCCCTTTACCGAATTTCTCCGCAGGACAGCCTTCTTCTGGTTTCGAATCTACGTCCGTGAGCTCGATTTCAATAGTGGGAAAGATGAAAGGGTGAACATCCGCATCCCCATCCCGATACCGTTCGTTGGAGCCCTGTTCAGACGTCAGCTATCACGGAGACAGGCGCTGAAGGCCATAACGCTCGTTCGACAGGAGGCGAATGGTCCTAAGCTGGTCGAGGCATATCTGGATTCATGTATGGCTCTGGAGTTTCTGAGGGTTGAGGAGAGCGACCCGGAAAGGGGAAGATGGGAACTTGTGGTGATCGGCCTTGATTAGATCGAACCGTGAGCATCGCTTTTGATAATTGTTGCAAGCAGAATATGCTTGAGATAACGATGTGACGATGTTAAAATAAAGGGCGTTTAAAATACCAGATGAAGATCGGAAGGGAAGGAAGATGAGCAGCTTGGACAAACTTCGGGTCGGGATCATAGGCCCCGGAGGTGCCGGAAGAGGAAGGACAAGGGAGTTCGCTAGAAGGCCGGACGTCGAGGTCGTCGCGGCCGCCGATGTCTCCGAGGCCGTCCTCGATAGGCTTGAATCCTTCCTGGCCGAACAAGTCGAAGGGTTCAAGCCCGGAAGCATAAAAAGATATGTCGGTGAGTACGAATTCATCGAGATGATAAACAAAGAGGATCTGGACATCGTTGGGGTTTTCTCTCCGCATTCCCTGCACGATATCCACGCCAAATATGCCCTGCGCAGCGATATACATGTGATCGTCGAAAAACCCATGGCGAACGTAGTAGGCGATGCCATCCTGATGGCCAAAATAGCCGACGGGCACGATAGACATCTCCTCATCCACTATCAGCGCCACTATAGCCCCTTCTACGTGACCGCCCGGAAGATCTATCGGGATGGAATGATAGGCGAACTCAGAAAGTTCGAGGTGTATCTGGCCCAGAGATGGAGCGGCGGCGGATGGCGAGGGGATCCCAGGTTTTCAGGCGGTGGCCAGCCGAACGATTCGGGAAGCCACCTGCAGGATATCTTCCTCTGGATAACAGGCTTGCTCCCCAAAACCGTCACCGGGTACACCAGCAATATTTTTGAACAGGACGGCCGAAAGATCGAACGACCGATCGAGATAGATGCCGTCGTGGACGTCGAGATGGAAAACGGCGCTACCGGCACGATAACCATCCTCGGTAACACCAAAGTCGGATTTCAGGAATGGGTGGTACTGGAAGGCGATGAGGGGAAGATCGAAATCAAAAGCGGAAAGCTCACCTTAACTCCCAAATCCGGTGAGCCGAAAGAAATAACCCCGGAAAAACCGGAGGGATATCCCCATAGCAACATCGATAACCTCATAGGGTTGATCAAGGGGCAATACCAGATCAACTACACGTCGGCGATAAATGGGATTCGAACATCATGGCTGACCAACTCCATCCTCCAAACGGGAAAAGGACCCAGAGACAGGAAAAGCGTAGATTGCGATGAGGTTCTGCGAAAAGAGGGATTCAGCACCCAGTTCGTTAAGGAGATGATCGCCGACTGGGAGGGGAGAGGCAGGTTATGAGATCAGTCGTTCTCCTTTCGGGCGGATTGGACTCAACCGTCAGCTTCAGATGGGCCTATCTGGAGACGGAACTGGCACTTGCTCTGACCTTCGACTACGGGCAGAGATCGGTCCGAAAGGAGGTAGAGGCTGCCGGATGCATCTGCAGGAAACATGGTGTGGAACATAAGGTCGTGAAACTCGAATGGCTTGCCGAGATCACGCGCACCGCTCTCGTACGGAGGAAGGAGGAGCTACCCCAGCTCCTCCCCTCACAGCTCGACGATCGAGATATCACGGAGCGTTCCGCAAGGGCAGTCTGGGTGCCGAACAGGAATGGGGTGTTCATCAACGTCGCTGCCTCCTTCGCCGAGAGTCTAGAATGTGACCTGATCGTCGTCGGGTTTAACGCTGAGGAGATGCGAACCTTCCCAGATAACACCCCTCAATTCGTCAAGGCGGTCAACCGAAGCTTGAGCTTCTCTACCCTCACAGGCGTAAGGGTCATCAGTCCTACTCAGGATCTGACCAAGGTGGAGATCGTCCGTATGGGCAGGAAGATCGGAGCGCCATTGGAAATGGTATGGAGCTGCTATGAGGGAGGAGAGGAACATTGCTGGCGATGTGAATCGTGCCTAAGGCTCAAACGTGCGCTTGTGGAAGCTGGGAGCTGGGGGTGGTTCCTAGAAAGGAGGAAAAGCAGCTAACCTTCGATGCTATTGACGATGTATATCCCCGCCGCTACAAGTGCGGTTCCCGCTCCGAGCCATATTGTTAGTTTATCTCCCAGGATAAGCCAGCTCAAAGCGACTCCAAAGATGGGAGTGGCGAACAGAAAGGCGGCTATTTTACTGGCGCTATATCTCCTTAAAAGCGTCGTCCAGGTGATGAAACAGAAAAAACCAACGAGTATCCCCTGATAGATCAGCATCCCCACCACACTTTCGCTCACCTTCCACCTTGTCGGATCCTCAAAAAGAAAGCTCATCAGGTAAAACGGGATCAGGGCAAAGCTCATCTGCCAGGCCAGAAGTTTTATCGGCGGCATGTCCTGCACCACCCGCTTGGTGTAGACCGTCTGCACACCTAGGATAAAAGCGCTGAGCACGAGGGTCAGATCTCCCAGAAGATGAGATCTGCCGCTTGATACGATGCTATCCCGGAAGATCAATGCTACTCCTGAGAAAGCCACCAGCAATCCCATAACCTTTCTGAAATTAAGCCTGTCAGAAGGGATAAAGAAATGGGCCATAAGGGCCACGAAGAAGGGATGAGTGTTTATCAAAAGCGAAGCTCTGCTCGCAAGCGAAAGATGCGTGCCTAGGTTGAAGGTTGAGATCTGAGCGGCAAAACATAGAGCCAGGATGATAAGCGGCGGAAGCTCAGAAGGCCTGAGTGAAAGCGATATTCCCCTGTAAATCGCCCATCCCCAGACGGCTGCCGCTGCCAGCGTGAAGCGAAGCCCGGCTAATATGAAAGGTTGCATGTCGCGGAGGGCGATCTTCATGGCAGGTGAGTTGCCGCCCCAGAAGAGCGATAGAAGCATTATAAGCGATATCGCCTTCAGGTCCAAGCTCTCACTTGGTATCTCCTTTTTCAACGGAACATCTCCTTCGGCCTGTTGAAATATCCGAATTTAACCTCCGGAAATTCATCGCTTATCGCCTTCATAAACCTCGTTATACCTATCCCCGGTCCCCCTCTATAGCTGATGCTCCTGAGATATAGCTCCGGATCTATGTTCAAATTTCGCAACTGGATCATATCCGGTCTCACCTCATCGATCAGATCCATCAACGCCCAAAGCTCATCTCCACCATCGGTGAATCCGGGATAAACCAACAGATTGATCGAGAGGAAGAGGCCGTGGGACTTAGCGATTTTCATGGATTCTATGACGTCATCGAAGGAATAACCTTTGGGTTTGTAATATCTATGGTAAAAGATAGGCCTCGCCGAGTTGAGGCTGATCCGGATGCTATCGAGCCCCACATCACAGAGCTTTCCCACGCTGGAAGGGATACTGCCGTTAGTGTTAAGGTGAATCGTTCCCTTATCGGTCTGTGATCTGAGCCTCTTGATCGCTTCTGCGATCAAATCGGCTTGAAGCAAGGGCTCGCCCTCACATCCCTGTCCGAAGCTCACTATCGCGCCCTCAGCTTCCTCCAGATGCGGCAAGGCGATCTGGACGATCTCCTCGACCGTCGGCACGAAGTCTATCCGCTCCTGTGAGGCGGGGCACCTCTCCGATGGTTGCCAAGATAGACATCCGATGCAGCTGGCGTTGCAGGCCGGAGAGGTGGGAATTCCGCACTCCCACCTGCGGTAGAAGAGGTTCATAGCGTTGAAACAGTGATACCGTGTAACGCACTTGGAAAGATGTCTTATAAGTCTGTTTTCAGGATACCTCCCCAGTAGGGTCTCGATCTTCGGTGAAAGTTCCTCAACGTCATAATAATCGGGATTCCATCTGTCGAAATCGTCCACCTTAACCGCCGCTATCCAGAATTGATCTTCCATCCAACCGGCCGCCGTATACGCCCAGAGGGGTAAAACACAATCTATGTCACAAAGCATCGTCGCGGGAAGAAGGGTTCGAGTGTATCCGGGAGGTGGGAAGGCAGCTACAGGATAACACACCATATCGGACATCTCATCCATGGCTTCATACCTCCGCCTCCTACGATCCCATCCCACGGGCATTCTACCAGGCATAGTGAAGAACAGGGTATGAGGCGGCGCGGGGATTATCTCCACCTCGTCAGGGGCGATAAGTTTGGTGCCGGATCGACCCGCCATCTCCAGCTCCGGATGGTCGTAAATGTTCCCACTCTCGTCTGCGAAGATCATCTTAGGTCTCATGGAATACAAGTCCTTCCCGTTCCTGAATATATCCGGTAGCGATTCTAACACAGGTTTGTCTCTCCGTCAAGGAAAATCCGTAAAGTATCCCGCTAACTTGTAAGCTAGATGTTACGCTTGACGGCAGGAAAAACGGGTGCTAGAATAAATAGACCATGTCGATTAAGAAATCCCAATTGGCGATATTCGGCGGTGAGCCGGTCGTCACAGAGAAATCCCCGTCCTGGCCATACTTTACCGATGAGGAGATCGAGGCCGTTCGTCAGGGGATGTTGCGCAGCCGCGAGGATTGGACCTGGGCATGTACCGCCGCCGGGGGAGAGCTAACCGACCAATTGGAGAAGCGCTTCGCCGAAGTCATAGGACGCAGGTTCGCTGTGAGCACATCCGGAGGTGGACCGGCGCTCCACATCGCCTGCATGGCGGCGGGAATCGAGCTGGGAGATGAGGTTATCACCTCGCCTTTCAGTTGGGGGCAGACGGTATCATGTATCCTCCAGGCGGGCGGCATTCCGATCTTCGCCGATATCGATCCCCGCACCCTCACATTAGACCCGGCCAGGATTGAGCCGCTTATCACTGAATACACGAAGGCGATCGTGGTGGTGCATATCGGCGGTGTCCCCGCTGACATGGATGGTATTATGGATATCGCCCGTCGACACGATCTGATCGTTATCGAGGATTGTGCTCAGGCGCAAGGTTCGCTTTACAAAGGGCAGCAGGTAGGCACGTTTGGGCATTTCGGATGCTTTTCCATCGGTTCCGGCAAAAACATCGCTGCCGGGGATGGAGGGATGTTGGTTACGGATGACAGGGATCTCTTCGAAAGGGCGCTTCTGGCTGGGATGCATCCCGCGAGACTTTATAAGGAGATCACCATCGATGCCTATCGTGAGCGCATTGACAGCCTGATCTATACATATCGCATCAACGCGTTCTCCGCCGCTTTGGCTTTGAAGCAGTTAGATCGATTAGAGGAGATGAACAAATGGCGACGCCGTAACGCCGCACGATTGAAGGAAGCGTTAGCCGATGTGCCAGGTATTCGACCGCTCGATCTGTCGGAAGATAGCGATCCCGCATGGCATATGATCCATTGGACCTTCATTCCTGAAGAACTGCCCGGCGTAAGCCGGGAGCAATTTATCAAAGCGCTGAGAGCTGAAGGAGTGCCTATCGGAGGCAGCTATGTCGGTACACCTATCCACCTAAGACCTACCTTCCAGCGTAAAGAGTGGTGGCTAGGCAAGGGTTATCCGTGGAAGGCCAACCCGCGAGGTGAAGAGATAGCCTACCGCAGAGGCGACTGTCCCGTGGCCGAACGCCGCTGTGCCGAACAAGACCTTATCTTGGGCGGTGGATCATGGTGGAAGGACGTCTCCTCGCTGATAGATCAGATCGCCGAGGCGTTCCGAAAGGTAACCGCCGATCCACGATGTCTGCGTGATATAGAATAAAGCGATTAGGGCGCTATATCAGGATCAGGCTGATCTACCCGTCGATATGGATCATCATGATATCGGCCATGATATTGGGGATGTCTCAGCCGGAAGGATTGTCTAGCCGCCGCCTGTAATCTCATAGGGGATAGGGAACAGCCTAATCGCTACTCCGCCTTGAGATATCCGCGCCGAGAGTGGTCAATTTGCGCTCAAGATGCTCATACCCCCTATCTATATGGTAGACCCTCGAGACGGTCGTCTCACCCTCGGCGGCCAGTCCCGCTACGACCAGAGCCGCTCCGGATCTCAGGTCGGAGGCCATCACGGGGGCGCCGCTAAGCCTTTCAACGCCGTGTATGATCGCCGTGTTCGACTCTATCCGTATGTCCGCTCCCATTCTGTTCAACTCGCTGGCATGTTTGAACCTCTCGTAGTAGACCGTTTCCGTCACGACGCTTATCCCGGGGATGACCGCCAGCAGAGACGTGATTATTGGCTGCATATCGGTGGGGAAACCTGGAAATGGGCTCGTTCTGACGTCAACGGCCCTTAGTTCCTCATCCCCGTCCACCCTCACGCCCCCCTCGTCCCATTCAACGAGAGCTCCGATCTCTGAAAGTTTTTCCGAGACGGCCTCCATATGGTGGGGCACGGCCCCTTTGATCCTCACCTCTCCTCCCGTGATGACCGTCGCCACCATGAAGGTTCCCGCTTCGATCCTATCGGGTATAACGGTATGTTCGACGCCATGAAGCTCCCTGACACCATGGATGGTGATCACAGGCGTTCCGGCCCCCTCTATTCGAGCTCCCATGGCGTTGAGAAACCGAGCGAGGTCTACTATCTCCGGCTCCCGCGCTGCCCCCCTGATCACCGTTACCCCTTCGGCCAGCGTGGCAGCCATCATGACGTTGCCCGTCGCTCCTACGCTTGAGCCGTGAGGGCCGAGCAGATCCATCTCCCTGCCCTTGAGTTTCTCCGCCTCGGCGATTATATATCCGTGCTCGATCCTCATCTGAGCTCCCAGGGCTTCCATACCTTTAATGTGTAGATCGACCGGCCTCGGTCCGAAGGCACATCCGCCTGGGAAGGAGACCTTAGCCCTGCCGAATCGAGCCAGAAGAGGCCCCAGCACGTAGATCGAAGCCCTCATCTGACTGACAAACTCGTATGGAGCCTCATATCCGCTTAAGGTCCGTGGATCGACGCGAAGGGTCGAGCTCTCATATTCGACCTTAACGCCCAGATGCTCCAGGAGATTTCCCATGAAACGGACATCCCTGAGATCGGGAGCATTTCGGATGATGCTGGGCGAATCGGCCAGGATGGCGGCGGCGACCTCTATGGGCAGCGTGGCGTTTTTGGAGCCGGACAGCCTCACCTCCCCCTTCAATCTGTTGCCACCTCTGATGACGAAGATATCCATGCCCTAACTTTCCCTCCTCAGGGCCGTGATCGCCTCTTTCTCATTAGGATAGACCTCAGCATATTGCGTTAGCCCCATTATCTTAAACGTCTTGGATATGACGTTGCTGAGATTGCAGAAGATAAGCCTGCCCTCCCTCTCACGCAGCTTTTCCAGCATCTCTATCAGTATCGATATCCCTATGCTGTTGACGATCTTGGTTTTACTCATATCGATTATAAAGTCGGTATATCCCTCTCCCAACAGATCGTTGAATCTGTTGAAGAGCTCCTCGCCTGCCGTCTGATTCAGATAGGACCCTGTCTCCAGGACGGCGTATCCATCTCCCCGTCTGACGTTGACGGTGAACTTTCCGGGCATAATCTCCTCCGATTAACCCTTCATCTTGATCATGATTACAGTTGTGCCCAAACTGCCTGTCTCAATTCTCACCTCATCCATGAGGTTCTCGATCAATTTGAGCCCCCAGCCCCGTTTTTTGCCCCCCTTAACGGCGTTCCTTATGTCGGGCGGTTTTACATCGGCCGGGTTAAACCCCCTGCCGTGATCGGTCACCCTCAACTCGAGCTTGTCCTTACAGATGCGAAAGGCTATATATACCCTTCTATCAGGGCTTTTGCTGTGTTCGAAGGCGTTGAGGCATGCCTCGATCGTCGCCATCCTTATCTCATCGATCTCATCCTCATCGAAGCACATGAGCTGAGCGATGGTCGAGGCAGCCTCGGCGGCGACAAGCTCCAAGTTCGGCTCCATCGGTATTGTGAGCTCTATCACCTTTTCAAGGCAACGGGATGTCAACTGAAACGCCTCTTAATTCCCCTGTGGATTTGACCCAAACTGAGGGATTAAAACTCTACGATCTTCCTGGTCTCAGCCGACCTGCTAGCACCGAGGACGAGCTCCAGGGTTTTGGCTCCCTCGATTATCGGGGTACGTGTGCTGCCGTCCTCCTTTATGGCGTTTAAAAGATCCATGGCCTCCGCCAGGAACAGGTCCTTACTGCCGGTCAGCTTCATCTCCTGAGGGGGCTGAACGTTCGTCCTGTAGAGCAGAGCGTTATTGGGATCGGCGAAACTGACCGTTATGTTCCTGGCGACCAGCTCATATTGGCTTATCCACCTTCCAGGTATCGCCCCGTTCGTGCCCGCCACGGTAGCTATGGCTCCGTTGCGGAAGCGTATGACGGTGGCGCTGACGTCCTCCGATGTGTAATTTTCCACATTTTTATGGAAGATGTTGTCGGCCTGGCAAAAGACCGATTCCGGCTCTCCCAGAAAGTATCTGATTATATCATACGTATGGATGATCTGTTCGACGATCTGTCCCCCGCTTTTGGATTTATCCCGCCACCAAGGCGAGTGAAGCGAGTTGCACATGTATTTGCCTATCATCAATCCCGGCTTGCCGGCATCGCCTTCCTCCAGCATCCCTTTCACCCTCTCGATCGCCTCGCCGAACCTGGACATGAATCCCACCTGCGACTTGACTCCGTATTTATCGACCGCCTCGACCATCCTTCCGGCTGTCTCCATATCGAGCGCTATCGGCTTCTCTATGAAAACGTGCACGCCATGTTCTGCCGCCAGCTCGACCTCGTTCGTGTGGGCGAAGGGCGGAAGACAGATCCACACTACATCTAGATCCTCTGAGTCGAACATCCTGGCGAAATCCGTATATACCTTCCCCTTGCCTTCTCTGTATCTCTGGTTGAACTCGGCGGCCTTCTCCTCGACGATATCACAGAAGGACACCAGCTCAACCTCCTCTATCCCGGATAACACCTTGGCGTGGCGATTGGCTATCCCGCCACAACCTATCATTCCAACCCTGAACCTTTCGCCCATATCACCCCTCCTCTTCCTTGACGGTTATCCTGGTGACGGTATCCCGTCTTTCATCCTTCGTTCGCGTCGGGAAATCCTCAATAGTCTCGTTTAGGATCTCCCTAACCCTATCTTTGATGTGATCGAACGGGATGCACTCCAGAACTACCTTCATGTGATCCTCGTGGGGCTTTCGCTCAAAATGTATGCCGTACTGTATCCCCATCCGCTTCAATTCAGGTTCAATTCTCAACTTGATTTTGTCCCTTTCCTTCTGAGTCAGCTCGAAGCTATCGAGGATATAATGGGTGTGGATCCATGTCTCTCTTACGTCGATCACTTTCATCTTCACGCCTCCTCGACCGATATACCTTCGATGGCTCTGAGCCGTTCGAGCAACCTCGGTATGTCCCCCCGCCTGAGCTCGACCTGGATGACGGCGATCTCACCATACTCTATCCCCTTCACCTCTCCCCTTAACTTCTTGACGAGGTTGATCACGGGGCTGATTTTATCATATGGCGACTTTATCCGCAACGTCCGACATAAGACCCTCGTCTCGACCTCCGCCTTGGACAGGCACTCCCTTGCGCATTGCCCATAGGCCCTTATCAGCCCACCCACTCCGAGCTTCACTCCCCCGAAATACCTCACGACGATACATCCGACGTTTTCCAAACCTGATCCGCGGATGGCGCTGAGTATCGGCGGGCCGGCTGAATTGGTCGGCTCGCCCGCATCCGTGCAGTATTCGGTCTTCTCCTCCCCCAGACCGATGCTGTAGGCGTAACAGTAGTGAGTTGCCCTGGGATATTCGCGCATCGCGTATCTTAAAAACCCATCCATCTCATCTTTAGATGTAACACACTTCGCCAGCCCTATGAATCTGGAGTTCTTGACGGTTAACTTGGAGACGCTCAGGCCGGATACCGTTCTATATTCATCCATCTTCGACCCTATCTCACCTGGTTGGCATCGGTGAAAACCTCTATTCCGAATCCTCTGGCCATATCCTCAGCGCCGGGATCTAAAAAGGGCGAGATGATGATCTTACGATCGACCGTTTTATCCTCCCTTTCCTGGTAAAATCTCGCCTTCCTCTCGAAGATGGAGACATCACCCCTGCTTACGGAGGATTTGATCTCAATCAGGAACACCTTTTTATCCCTCATCACGATATCGAGTTCAACCTGATCCGGTCTTCCGAAGACCATCCCCTCCTCATCGAACTTCAGATACCTCTCCACATGGAATCCCACCTCTTCCAGGATGCCCCTTATCGCGTTTCTAAAGGCCGTTTCAGAACCGATTCCCCATCTAGCTCCCAGGGCACCTATCTTGATCTCAATCGATCTATCGATTTCCGCGAGTTTATCGACCCTTTCCTCCGTTCTCCTCTGCGCTTCCGCCAGCTTCTCGATAGCTTCTTCCAATCTCTCAACGGCGGCCTCCAGCTTGGTTATCCTCTCCTCGGATTTCCTCTGCGCCTCAGCCAGCTCCTTAATGGCATCTCTGAGCGAGAGAAAGTCCCCCCTTGTCACCTCCAGACGGGAGAGTATCCGGTCTTCGACGCTCCCGATGAGCTTAAGCATAGGTTCTCTCAGTTCCTCAGGAAAGCTCTCCAGGATCTCAATGTATTCAAGCATTAATCTCACCTCGCGTGTTATAACCTCCTGAGCAGTTCCAACGATATCTTCGGCGAAAATCCCTCTACCCTTACCCTCTCGAACGAGGACGGGGCCGGGCGCCATTGAGGGTAGATCTGCCCGATGAAATCCACGTCTTTCGTCCTAAGATGTGCGACGGCCTTCACTCCCTTCATCATCCAGAATCTATCCCCTACCCTGCGCGTCTCACGCATGTACCCCAGGCCGAACCTCCATCTCTCGCCCCAGTCGGCGTAGAGGATAAGCTCATATCTCGGCCCGAATCGCCACGGTGCCCTTAGATTCAGGTCCAGTGTGAAGGGAAAGCCGAGCGGCTGAAGGGGTCTAACGATCTGAAGCTCATATATCCTCCTCAATTCATCCGGCAGATCGGACTCCTTAAAGGACAGCCCGTTGCTCATATTGATCACTTTAAAGCTCATATCCGTCAGCCCCATCCGGTGATAAACGCCCAGATCGTGGGCGAACCCGCGTCCGTAATCGCATCCATCCTCTATCGGTTTTTTAATCCTCAGGAAGGAAATTCGATATCCGATCGTCGTATGCCTGTGAGGCTGCAGGGCGAATCCCAGCCATATTTTAAGGTCGGTCTCAGGGAAGGTATTGACCCCTTCACTTTCCCCGTTGACCCGGACGAATTTACCTCTATGTGCGAACGCCCCGCCGAGGTGGAAGATGAGATGCCCTCTTGGTAGGATGAATTCCGCCCTTTCGACTCCGAGGGATTCATATCTGAACTCCTTCCAATCCTCAAATCTATCCTCGACGTTCATCCGACTTATAACTGATTTATATTCATCCTGTCTATACACCAGCAAACGAAGAACCTTCCCCCTCAGCGGTGTGATCAAAGGCCCATCCGCCAGGCCGCCATCCTCAATGGTATATCCGGCATATTCCTTTGCCTGAACCGCCCCGGAAAGGATCAAGAGGGAAAGAAGGAAAACGAGGCTCGGATTTCGCATTATCATCCCTCTACCATGACGACCGCGATCGCATGATCGTGATCGTGCGAGATGGAAAGATGAATCTCCTTAATGCCTTTTTCCCCCGCCACTTTCGCCGCCACGCCTGAGAGGCTTATCTCGGGTTTACCATCGGGAGTGTTTATGATCTCGATTTCCTTCCAGCTCATCGAGTTACTCCATCCGGTTCCCAGGGCTTTAAAGAAGGCCTCCTTGGCGGCGAACCTGGCGGCGTAGGCCATGTGCGGGATCCCCTTCCTACAGCAATACTCTATCTCCCTTCGGGTGAAGATCCTCCGCCTGAACCTATCGCCCCAGCGATCGAAGGCTGCCTTGATCCTATTTATCTCGACGAGATCTACGCCCACCCCGAGTATCATGCCGTTCTTATGAGCTCCAGCATCTCCCTGACCGCCCTCTCCAATCCGACGAAGACGGCCCTTCCGATGATGGAATGCCCGATGTTCAGTTCATCTATCCCGGGTATCCGGGCTATCGGCTGGACGTTTCGATAGTTAAGCCCGTGTCCGGCGTGAACGACGAGGCCCATATCCAGTCCGATCTTCACCCCTTCGGTTATTTTCTCCAGCTCGGCCTTCGCCTCCTCCTCGCTTTTCGCCTCCGAGTATCTGCCTGTATGTATCTCTATCTCCTGAGCGCCCACCTCCTTGGAGGCCTCGATCTGTCTCGGGTCAGCCTCGATGAACATGCTGACAGGTAAGCCGGCATCGCTGAACTTCTTGACCACCTTACGGAGTTTCCTCATGTTGCCGGCCACGTCCAACCCGCCTTCGGTTGTGAGCTCCTCCCTTCTTTCGGGGACGAGGGTGATCTTATCCGGCTTGACGTCGAGGGCGATCTTTATGATCTCATCGTTGGCCGCCATCTCCAGGTTGAGTTTCGTCTTGACTATCTGCCTCAGCAGGTACAGATCCCTCTCCTTGATATGTCTTCTATCCTCTCTCAGGTGACACACGATCCCGTGTGCGCCGGCCAGCTCGACGATGACGGCAGCGGCGACCGGGTCGGGCTCTTCGATCTTTCTCGCCTCCCTTAACGTGGCGACGTGATCCACGTTAACTCCAAGTCTGGGCATCTTCCATCCCCACCAGTCCGGAGCATCCCCGGACGGCTGAGTTTGACCGCCCCCAGCCAGGGCTGAACTTGCCTTCATGCTAAGCCCGCTCAATCTATTATAGCTTGCCCAATGGGGATTTGCAAGCGCCGAGCTTGATATAGGGCTTCTCAATGATTTGGTGTAATCAGGCGTGGTATGGGTGCTTCCCTGTGTCCTTAAATCCGGATGAGGAGTGCCAGGGAGTATGTATCCGCCTATCCGCCTGAAGTGCTACGGGAGGAATGAGATAAACGTCGGAAGGAGATCAGCCCCTCAGATGACATGCCGGCGATCATCCACTCAACCCCTCTTTCCTCGGCCATAGCCTTCGCCGCCGAACCGGCCCAATCCTCACCTATCACCACGGGGAAGGCGTTCACCCCAATCGAGCTTAAAACCTCCGCTCTCCTGGAAGCCCTCAGCACATCCCTCCCGTTGACCTTCAACGATATCTCCACGACGGCAACCCTGTCCCCCTTCCACCAGATCAGATCCGCAAGCGTCGGGTCCTCCTCGGTCTCCAAGAACCTATCGCTCTCGAATATCGGCTTAAGCCATCTGACGAGCCGCCTTTGAACGACGGGGTTGTCGGTTGATCCGCCCATCCCCCCGCTGAAGAGCACAGGTCCCCTCCTGACGGTCATCCTCTCATATCTCTCACCCTCTCTCCTCCCAGCCTCTCCCCTCTGCCAGGTGACGAGGTCGTCCACCTTCTGGGTTAGCCGTCGAACTTGGGCCGTCAGAGCACGCTGGTCCTCTGCTAATTGACGAACCTGGGCCGCTAAGGCACGTTGTTCCTCTGCTAGCTGTCGAACCTGAGCTGCCAGAGCATGCTGCTCCTCGGCGAGCCGACTCACCACCTGGGGCAGCTTCAGAAGCTCGTCGGTAAGGAGCACCCTTCTCAGCTCGGAGCGCCACTCGGGATGTTCCTCCAAGACCCTCACCAGATCCCTGAACTCCTCCACCGTGAAGCGCATCCTTTCTCCCTCCTTGAGCTGACCGGCTACTCTTCAGCAGGGTGGCCTTCTTTCAGATTATATCAGATCGGCATAGCGATGTCAAACGCAGGGCGGGTAGTATTCACAAGCGTTGATGGCATGGAGATAGCCTACCACCACAGCGATGGCGAAAAGCGTTGAAAAGCCCTAAACTTGACAGAACTCCTCCTCCATGGCATTATATGGTCGAGAGTCAAGAGGTGAAAAGGAGGAAGACATGGATGTGATGAGCCTCCCGGTTTTCAGATCGGAGGAGATGAAAAGTGACGACTGGCTGTTGAACGCCCCCGAATCGCGGTCGGGGCTTTACCGGGATGAGAGCGGCAGGGAGATAGTGCTCTCCAACGGTCTTATCAGCCGGTCATTTCGGATCGAACCGAACGCCGCTACGGTCGCATTCGATAACCTGATGAGTGATGAGTCGCTTCTGAGAGCGGTGAAGCCCGAGGCGGTGCTGGAGTTGAACGGCGTGCGGTATCCGGTGGGAGGTCTGATCGGGCAACCCGATCTCGCCTATCTGAAGCCGGAGTGGCTGGAAACTATGGAGAGCCCTCCTAACTCCTTCCAATTCGTCGGATTTGAGCGGGGGGAGACAAAGGAGAGGTTCCCGTGGAAGCGGGTCCGCCACAGCACAAATTTGCCTTGGCCTCCTCCGGGGATATCCCTTATCCTGCACTTCCGACCGCCGGATGGAAAGCTTCCTGGCGTTCGGGTGGAAGTACATTATGAGCTATACGACGGCATACCCTTACTGTCGAAATGGCTGGTCATCCACAACGGCTCCGATGAACCCGTTCGACTCAACCGTTTCATCGTCGAGGTGCTGGGCGTAGTGGAGGCCGAATCGCATGTGGGCGATCCGGACCGATGGGAACTGCCCAACATCACGGTGATCACCGATTATGCCTTTGGCGGCGAGGAACAGAACGAGAATAACCGCACGGTCTACTGGGTGGAAGACCCGGAGTATACGACCCAGGTGAACTACAGATTGAAAACGCCGTGTGTGCTAGAGGTACGCCCTCCGCTGGGGCCGGATGTCGATATCCCGCCGGGGGAGTCGCTGGAGACCTTTCGCCTCTTCGAGCTGGTACATGACAGCACCGACCGCGAACGTAAGGGACTGGCGATTCGCCGCATGTACCGCACGCTGGCGCCATGGGTGACCGAGAACCCGATAATGATGCACGTGACCTCCACGGACCCCGATGTGGTCAGGAAGGCCATAGATCAATGTGCTGAGGTGGGCTTTGAGATGGTCATCCTCAGCTTCGGAAGCGGCCTGAACATGGAGGATCTATCGCCGGATAACATAGCCAAATTTAAGGAACTCGCCGATTACGCACATAGCAAGGGGATCGAGCTGGGCGGCTATAACCTGCTCGCCAGCCGCAGCGTCGGCGAAGAGGACGATGTCATCAACCCCAAAACCGGCAGGCCGGGCGGAGCTATCTCCGGCAATTCCCCCTGCCTGTGCAGCAGATGGGGGATCGAATATTTCCGGAGGATAAGGACCTTTTTGGAGAAGACCGGATTTAACCTGTTGGAGCATGATGGTAGCTACCCGGGGGATGTTTGCGCCTCCACGAAACACCCCGGGCACAGGGGGTTAGAGGACTCGCAATGGAGACAGTATCAGCGGATAGCGGAGTTTTATCGGTGGTGTCGCGCCAGAGGAATCTACCTCAACGTGCCGGACTGGTATTTCCTGGTCGGCTCGAACAAGACGGGCATGGGATATCGGGAGACCAACTGGTCGCTGCCGCGGGAGCGGCAGCACATCCACGCACGCCAGAACATGTATGACGGAACGTGGGAGAAGACGCCCACAATGGGCTGGATGTTCACCCCTCTGGTGGAATACCACGGCGGGGGAACTGCTGCCACGATCGAGCCTTTGAGCGAGCACCTGGAGGACTATGAGCTGCATCTCGCCAATAATTTCGGATTCGGAGTGCAAGCATGCTATAGGGGGTTCAGACTTTACGATTCGGAGGAGACAAAGGCGCTGGTGAAAAGGTGGGTTGATTTCTTCAAGAAGCACCGTGCAATTCTGGAGTCAGACATCATCCATCTTCGTCGGGCGGACGGCCGAGATCTAGACGGAATCCTTCACGTCAATCCCGATCTGCCCGAAAAGGGGCTGGCCGTCTTCTACAATCCGACCTCTCAAAGCATAACGAAAGAGGTTGAGCTCCCGCTTTATTACACCGGCCTGACCGACACCGCCATGATCAGCGAGAAGGACGGCCCAGCGAAGGCATATAAGCTCGATTGCCGTTATAGGGTTCGGATCGAAGTGAGCGTTAAGCCGAACGGTATGACGTGGTTCGCGATACGGGAACCCCGCGATCCCTTCCACCCTTAGCAAACCGGAGGGATCCAACCGAATTCCCTATAGAAATCCTGCGCCTCCTCGGTGGTGAGGAAATCCATGAACTGTCTCGCCTCCTCCACGTTGCGTGAGAATTCAAGCAATCCGACACAAGTGCCTCGCAGGATGCACTGATCCTCTGGCATCGGTATCACCTCGATCCTTCCGGGCGCCAGATGTTCAAACGCCGTCCAGCCGAAAGCGGCGTCCACCTTTCCCTGAGCGACGGCTTCGACGATGGCGATACATCCGTTGGCGTGAAAGGTGATGTTACGTCTTATCGGATCTATAAGCCCCATCCGACCGCAGATGTCCTCCCACATCCCTTTCAGACAGTCGATGATGGAGATGGCCACGCACACTCCTGGTCTCGCCATATCCTCAAGCGATCGGATATCGGCCGGATCGCTGGCGGGAACGAGAATGGGCGATTTTCTGCAGGCAATAGTTTTCCTCTCCCCCTTTCGGACGATCCCCCTCACCTCGCCGTCGTCGAGAAGATACTCCGCCCCGGTGATAGCGAGGTCGTGCCTTCCAACACCGGAAAACACAGGTTCCACGTCGAAAAGGAAAAACTGAACTGTGACTCATGCCATAAGGGCAGACAGCATGATGAGGATGTCCACAGCGGCACGATCGATATAGGCGGGGTGGAATACGATCCGATACCGGAAACTGCATGCCGGCATGTCACGATAAAAAGAAATGGGGCTGCAAATCCTGCCATGGATATCCTCCTGACACGGGACGACACATAAGATCTTCGGCTGCAACATCTGCCATAAAGACCATACCCACTCCTACAAGGCCGCCATGAATCCGAAGGATTTCCCGGAGGTTGCAGGGCTTTTCAATGATTTGGTATAATCAGGCATGATAGAGGGCATGCCCCGTGCGTGCCCTCGAGTCCGGTAGGCACGGGGCTTATCACTACAGCGCTGGCGAAAAGCGTTGAAAACCCCTCCGGAGGTTGAAGTTAAGTTCGAGGTTATGGGAGAATAGAGGTTATGGGAGAATATATGATAAGCCGTCCAAGACATGTAAAACCGTAGGATGTCATGAGGACAAAAGATGGGAGGAGTGAGAAAGCTATACCTGATAATCGTAATCGCCCTCGTCGCTTTAGTCGGAATTTCCTTCGGGCTTTTCGAGTATACCTCGACTCCAAGCTTCTGTAAGAGCTGCCACAACATGAAGCCTTACTATGAATCGTGGAAGGAGTCGAAGCATAAGGATGTTAACTGTCTGAAGTGTCACTTCGAGCCGGGTTTTGCATCGTACGTCAAGGGGAAAGTCAGCACGGGCTTGACTCATGTGGTCAATTACGCCGTAGGGACATACAAAAAGCGCAAACCTCACGCCGAGATACGGGATGATAGCTGTCTCAGGGAGGGATGCCATGAGAGAAAGGCTTTAGAGACAAAACGGATTCAATTCAAAGGAGTCACCTTCACCCACCAACCTCATCTTGCTCGATCGGATTTGGGACTGAGCCTCCGCTGCACGAGTTGTCACTCGCACACAGCGCAGGAGGCCCACTTTTCGGTTGAGGAGGGAACATGTTTTCTCTGCCACTTCCCGAAAGGGGAGGTTAAAGAGCCGGTTTCAACCTGCACCTCCTGCCACGGTGAGCCGAAGGGGATCGTGAAGATAGGAGATGAAGAGATCAGACATGAGGATCTCCTGAGTTCGGGGGCGAGTTGCACACAATGCCATACATCCATCGTAAGGGGAAACGGCGATGTGCCGAGTGAAACCTGCGCCTCATGTCACTCCGAACCCGAAACGATCGGGAGGTATGGTGAGATGGATCTGATCCATAGGGATCACCTCTCTCACAGCGTGGAGTGTTCCAGATGTCATCTCGAAGTCAGACATGAGCTCCCATAGCTCCATCCCGCCTGCCAAAACTGTCACAATTCCGGCTTCTACGCTATTTGTCAATTTGCATTTGAGAGGAGGAGATGTTAGAATCTCATTAGAGATGGGGAGGTAAGTCCCTGATGGGTCTTCCGGTTGAGCTTAAAATCGAGGGAATGAGAGTCCTGATAGTCGGCGGCGGGGAGGTTGCCGCGAGGAAGTTCGCTAAAATTCTGGAACACAAACCCTCCCTCCTGAGGGTGGTCGCCAGGGAGATATCACGGGATATAAAGGAGAAGGCGAAAGATTTCGATGGGACAGAGCTTCTGGAGAGGGATTTCAGTGAGGATGATCCTACGGGGTTTGATCTGGTCTTCGTCGCCACCGATGACGCCGAGCTTAACAGAAGAGCAGCGGAAAAGGCGAGGGAGAAAGGGGCGTTGGTGAACGTCGCCGATGATCCTGAGCTCTGCGATTTCTACATGCCTGCCTTAATAAAAAGGGGCGATCTGAGCATAGCCATCTCCACAGGAGGTATTGCCCCCTCCTTCTCCGCCCAGCTTAAAAGGATGATCTGCGAAGAGCTCCCGATCGAGTTCCTTTCAAAGGCGCTCCAGATCGTCTCGAAGATGAGAAGAGAGCTCATTGAGAAGGGGTTTCAGGGCAGGAGGGATCTGATCCGCGCCATCTCGACCGACCACGTAAACCGTGTAATCCACGGCACGCGTAGGGGGATATACCTTTTGGGATTCAACTATAAAACCTCCCCCATCCATATCAGGGAGAAGGCACTTGAGGTTTTAAGCTCACTTGAAGGTGGGCTGGAGGAATCAGTGCTGCTTTCCACCTGTAATAGGGTGGAGCTTTATTTCTGTGACGAGGGGGTTGAACGGGCTTTGGAAGGAATCCCTGATGAGCTCAAGGATTATCTCTACTTCAGGAGGGGGGAGGGGGTTTTCAAACACCTGGCCCTCGTCGCCTCCGGATGTGACTCGTTAGCTCTGGGCGAAACCCAGATAGCGGGTCAGGTCAAGAGGGCGTATGAGGAGGCGAGGGATAAGGGTAGAACGGGCAAGGTTCTGAACAGGTTGTTTGAAAGAGCCCTTAAGGCTTCCAAGGAGATAAGGGTCAAAACGGGAATCCAGGAATCCTCCATCTCCGTCCCATCGCTTGCCGTTAAACTCGCCGAGAAGAAGCTCTCAGATCTTTCGGGCAAAAAGGTGGGGATACTGGGGACAGGGGAGGTGGCCGAGATACTGCTCAGACACCTGAAGCTCGAAGACCTCTATCTTATCGGTCGGAACAGGGAGAAACTCGCCCTCCTTTGCGAGGAACATCCCGCCAAGCCTGTCCATCTGAGCGAGCTTGAGAGGGTTTTAGGTGAACTGGATCTGCTCTTCGTCGCCACATCCTCTCACGTTCCCCTTCTCAGAAGGGCACAGGTTGAAAGGGCCTTAAGAGGAGGGAAGATCCTGATAATAGACCTGAGCGTCCCCAGGAATGTGGAGGAGGATGTAAGGGAGATTGAGAATGTGGAATGTCTCTTCGTGGACGAGCTCAGGGAGATCGCTTCGGAGAACCTCAGGAGGAAGGAGGAGAGGCTTAAAGAGGCGGAGAGGGTAGCCCAGATCGAGGCCGAGAAGTTCAGAAAGTGGTATGAGAACCTGGAGGTAGAGGAAATCATACTTTCGTTATTCAGAAAGCTGGAGGGGGTCCCGGCCGAAAAACTGTTCCGGGACGCGATTAAGAGGATAAAAAGGGATAGGAAACTGGCGCTGGCGTTCAGGGAAATCTTCGGGTTGTGACCCTTACAAAAAGCAGCGAGGTGAGGCTATGTTGATTTACAAGGCCATGTACAAGTTTCTTGATGATGGCGTACACGCCGAAGTTCTGGATTTTCCGGGAGTCATCACCTGGGGTCCGAATCTGGAGGAGGCGCGACGTCTGCTGGCAAGCGCTTTAGTAGACATGGCGGAGACCAACCTGCTTAAGGGTGAACCGCTTCCCCAACCAAATCCGGATTGTACGGATCCTGAAGCAGATTTAGAGGAACCGATTTACCTGTTGCTCGAATTACACCGCAAGGCGAATCTGTAAGCAACTTGGTATTCCCATGCCCTCTTGAGGAGATCTTTAGGGATATGAGAATAAAAGTTGGAACCAGGGGAAGCAAACTAGCTTTGGCTCAGGCGAAGGAGGCTAAGCTGAAGCTTGAAAGGCTCGGCTTCGATGTGGAGCTGATTATTATAAGGACAAAGGGCGACATCCACAGGGAAACCCCCGTCGAGAACCTCGGCAAAGGCATTTTCGTCAAGGAGATAGAGAGGGAGCTCCTGGAGGGAAACATAGACATAGCCGTTCATAGCTCAAAGGATATGCTTTCGGAGCTTCCCGAAGGGCTTAAGGTGGCAGCGTATCTGAGGAGAGAGAACCCGTCCGACTGTCTCGTGACACGTGATGGCAGGAAACTTCATGAGCTCGAGGAGGGGGCGAGGATTGGAACTTCAAGCCTAAGGAGGGCCTTTCAGCTTCTGGATCTGAGGATGGACCTGGAGATCCTCCCTATAAGAGGCAACCTGGATACCAGGCTCAGGAAGCTCCGCGATGGAGTCTGCGATGCGCTGGTTGTGGCCTACTCGGGCCTATTGAGGCTCGGTATGGAGTCGCTGGCCGTTGAGATCTTCGATCCTCGAAATTTCCTTCCATCGCCCGGCCAGGGAGCTTTAGCCCTTGAGACGAGGGCCGGGGATAAAATAACATCCCTCCTCAAATCCATAGATCATCTCCCGACGAGGGTTGAGGTCGAGGCCGAAAAAGCCTTCCTCAAAGCTCTGGGGGGAGGTTGCAGGAAGGCGATCGGGGCTTATGGGAGGTTTACGAAGGATGGGATCCACCTCAAAGGCGTCCTTTATCTCGATGGGAGGAGGTTCGAGGCGGAGGGTGAAGGCGAAGATCCGGAGGAGCTGGGAAGATGGGTCGCAGAGAAGATACTGAGGAAAACCGGAGGAAGGTCTATATCGTAGGGGCAGGTCCAGGCGACCCCTCCCTCATCACGAAAAGAGGGCTCGATCTTATAAGGAGAGCTGATTGTATACTTTACGATGCACTTGCCCCGGTGGAGCTCCTCTTCTACGCAAAGGAGGAGGCTGAGCTCGTGCCCGTCGGAAAGAAATGGGGCACAACACAGAATGAGATCAACAGGTTGATGGAGGTGAAGGCAAAGGAGGGGAAACTCGTCGTTCGCCTCAAAGGGGGAGATCCCTTCATATTCGGAAGAGGGGGTGAGGAAACGGAATATCTGAACGAGAGAGGGATAGAGTTTGAGCTCGTCCCCGGGATCAGCGCCCTTTCGGCCGGGCCGGCCTACGCCGGCATTCCGCTGACGCACAGGAGGTTATCCTCATCCATCTGCGCCGTGACCTGTCACGAGGACCCGAGTAAGGAGGAAGAGCTGAACTGGAGATCCGTCGCGGAGCTCAACGGAACGCTCGTGCTTTTCATGGGAGCTAAAAACGCCAGGGAGGTAAAGGAGAAGCTCACCTCCTCCGGAATGAACGGAAACCTGCCGTTTGCGAGCATAACCTGGGGGACCACCTCGATGCAGAGGGTTACGGCCGGGAAGCTCAAGGAGCTGGGAGAGGAACGGCTTGAACCGCCCTCCCTCACGGTCATCGGCGACGTGGTGGAGCTCAGGGAGAAGCTATCCTGGTTCGAGAGGAAACCCCTTTTTGGGAGGAACATACTTGTGATAAGGCCTAAAGAAGAGGCGCTTGAGCTTGCCGAACGTCTCAGAGAATACGGGGCCAGAGCCCTTATCTTTCCGGCCATAAAGTTCCTGCCCCTCGATCTCGAGGTTGGGCTCCTGAGGGAGAGCCTGGACTCCGATTGGATGGTCTTCACGAGCAAGAGAGGCGTAAGGTTTTTCCTACAAGCGCTTCAAAAGGCGGGGCTCGACGTCAGAAGGGTGAGATCGAGGGTCGCTGCGATCGGCGCAGTTACCGCCGAGGAGCTGAGGAAAGTGGGGATCCTCGCCGACCTTCTTCCCGACGAATATTCGTCGAAGGGACTCTTGAGGAGTTTCGCGAGGATAGGGGTTTCCGGGAAGAGGATATCGCTTCTGCGCTGCAGAGGTGGAAATGCAACCCTGAGGAACGGGCTGAAGGAGCTCGGCGCGGAAGTGAGCGAGGTGGAGCTTTATCAGACCGTGCCCTCAGGTAGGAGGGAGGCCAAGATCTTAAGGCTGCTGCTTTCGCAGATGGATACTTTCATATTCACAAGTCCGTCCTGCGTCTCCTCCTTCCTCGAGACGTTCGGCGAGGAGGGGAGATCGGCTCTGAGAAAGGGACTCATCGTCGCCATAGGTCCGGTCACGGGAAAAAGCCTTGAGGAGAGAGGATTCACGGTGGATATAATGCCTGACCTTTACACAGGTGAAGGGATAGTCGAGGCGATAAGGAGGTGAAAATAAGCTTGGAGATTCGACATTATAAGTTCAAGAGAATAACCCTGGACCCGAACAAATGTTTCGGGAAACCTTGTATTCGTGGCCTGAGAATCCCAGTTTCCTCCATCCTCAGCTATCTGAGCTCGGGGATGACGATAGAGGAGATTTTGAAGGAGTGGCCCGAACTGGAACAAGAGGATATCTATCAAGCTTTGGGATATGCGGCTTGGGTTATGGAGGAAAGAGTCATACCAATGGAGGAGGTCGTCGTTAAATGAAATTCCTGTTGAACATGAATCTCCCGCGAACTCTTGTTCGGCTATTGTCTTCAGCAGGTCATGAATGCCGTCACGCAGGGGATATCGGGCTGTCTCGATCAAGCGATATGATGATTATCGAGGAGGCCAGAGCAAGAGGAGAAGTTATCATAACTCATGATCTCGATTACGGTCATCTGCTGGCCTTTTCCGGCGAGACAACGCCTTCTGTTATCATCTTCCGCCTCCGTAACACTCATCCGAATAATCTATTTGCTCAAATTATAGGTGCATGGCCCAAGATCGAAAAGCCTCTACTCGAAGGAGCTATTGTAGTACTGGAAGATGCGGGCATCCGCATCAGAGAATTGCCCATTACTAGGCAAGAAGATCGCCGACCGTGAGGGATATCTTAGCCTGAGATAAAGTGAGGTCTGAGATGATAAATCTGACGGCTCTTCTCTCGGAGGAGCCATCCAAAACGGATAGAATCAGGTATTCGAGGGACAGTTCCCCATCAGTTCTGGTGTGGAACGTGACGTCGAAGTGCAACTTGAGATGCATCCACTGTTATTCCGCCTCGAGCTCCGACGGAGAGCTCTCCCACGAACAGGCCCTCCAGGCGCTGATGAAGTTCAAGGAAGCGGGGGTTAAGACCATACTGTTTTCCGGCGGGGAACCCCTTTTGAGGGAGGACATACTCGAACTCGGCCGATTCACCTCCTCGCTCGGCATCTCCCCGGCCCTCTCCACAAACGGAACGCTCATAACGAGGGAGTTCGTCAAAGAGATCAAAAGATCAGGCTTCTCATACGTCGGCGTGAGCCTCGATGGGCTCGAAAGTACCAACGACCTCGTCAGAGGCAAAAAGGGCGCCTTCAAGGAGGCGCTCAAAGGCATGGAGAACGCCCTGAACGAAGGGATGAAGGTGGGAATCAGGTTCACCATAACCAGATTCAACGCCGGTGAGCTCTTCGATCTGATAGATCTGGCCGAAAGTATCGGAATAAAGAGGTTCTGCATCTATCACCTGGTCTACTCCGGCCGAGCCAAGCCGGAGCATGATCTGAAGAGGGAGGAAAAGCGAAAGCTCGTGGAGAGGCTCATCCTCAAGGCTAGGGAGATGCTTGAGAGGGGATCGAGGATGCAGATCCTGACCGTTACGGCCCCGTTTGACGGGATCTTCTTATACCTTCGACTGAAGGAGAGGGAGCCAGAGAAGGCCGAAAAGATTCTGCGATATCTGAGGATTCAGGGTGGCGAAAGCTCAGGATCGAAACTGCTGCGCGTCGATCAATCGGGATGGGTCTACCCGAACCAGTTCTGGGAAAAGAGATTGGGGAACATAAAGGAGAGGAGCCTGTTGGAGATCATATCCAGCGATCCGCTGCTTGCCGCCTTAAGGGAGCGCCCGCGTAGGCTTTCGGGAAGATGCGGGATATGTGTTTTCAAGGATATATGCGGTGGTTTCAGGGCGAGGGCCGATCAGGTCTTCAACGATCCGTTCGGCGAAGATCCCGCATGTTATCTCTCCCTTGAAGAGATAGGGAGGGAAGCATAATGGGACATATATACGCAGATGTCACGATAAAGGGAAGCAAAGCAAGCGTGAAGCTGAAAAACGTGCTTATAGACACGGGTGCAACCTATACCGTTTTGCCGGAGGAGGTCCTTGAGGAGGTAGGGGCGTGGGGACCCATACGGGAGATTGATCTGCACCTAGGAGATGGAAGAAGGGTCAAAGCTAAAGCCTACGGGATAGTGGTCGGGATCGGGGATGTGGAGGCGCCCGCAATAGGGATCGCCTTTGAGGGAGCCCAAACCGTTATCGGGGTGGAGACGCTGGAATCGCTAGGGTTAAAATTGGACCCTACGACCGGCGAACTGGAGTTCACAAGGCCTAAGGGCCTGGCATATTTCTATGAGCTCGCACGTTGAACGTTTAACGTTCCAACGTTCACGCTATTTCCTCAGGGTATGGGGAGGGATTTAAGGTGTTTCCTAAGATCAGGATGAGAAGATTGAGGGGAAACGAGAACATCAGGGCCCTTGTCAGGGAGGCGAAGCTCTCCGTTGACGATCTGATCTATCCCCTCTTCGTCATCCACGGCAGGGGAAAGAGGGAGCCGATAAGTTCGATGCCTGGCCAGTTCAGGCTCACAGTGGACGAGCTTTTAAGGGAGGTGAAGGAGGCTTACGGCCTCGGGGTGAAGGCCGTGATGCTCTTCGGCATCCCAAAGACCAAAGATGAACTTGGGAGCGAGGCCTACTCGGATGAGGGGATAGTCCAGCAAGCCATAAGGGCGCTCAAGGACGCCATACCCGAACTGGTCGTCATAGCGGACGTCTGTCTCTGCGAATACACGTCTCACGGCCATTGCGGGGTTATCAGGGAGGGAGATGTGGATAACGATGAGACGTTGGAGCTGATAGGTAAAACCGCCCTCTCGCTCGCCAGATCCGGTGCCGACGTGGTGGCGCCTTCTGGGATGATGGACGGCCAGGTGAAGGCGATAAGGGAAGTTCTGGACGAGGAGGGGTTCAAGGGGACGATCATCATGGCCTATTCGGCCAAATACGCCTCCTGCTTCTACGGACCGTTCAGAGACGCCGCCGAATCGGCCCCTGCCTTCGGCGACAGGAGAAGCTATCAGATGGACCCGCCCAATTTGAGGGAGGCGATCCTGGAGATAGAGCTCGATATCGAAGAGGGGGCGGATATCGTCATGGTGAAGCCCGCCCTTCCATACCTCGATGTGATAAGGGCAGTCAGAGAAAGGTTCCTCAGGCCCATCGCCGCATATAACGTCTCCGGGGAGTACGCTATGATAAAAGCGGCAGGGAGGCTGGGATGGCTGGATGAGGAAAGGGCAATGATAGAGGTCCTGACGAGCATCAAACGGGCGGGGGCGGACCTGATCCTGACATATTTCGCAAAGGAGGTGGCAGAGAAGCTTGGAGAGATGGCTTGAAAAGGCTCAGATCTTCTTCCCGATTCATCCGAGACCCTTCTCGAAGCTGGCGGAGGAGTTCAAGAAGGATGAGGGAGAATTAATCAAAACCCTGCGAAGGCTTAAGGACGAGGGGGTTATAAGACGGATAGGGGCAGTGCTTGAGCCCAGAAGACTCGGCGCAGAGCCGGTCCTGCTCGCCCTCGAGGTTGATGGGGAAAAGGTGGAAGAGGTCGGAAGGGAGACGGCGCGATATAGAGAGGTCACCCACTGCTACGAAAGAGAGCCTATGGACGGCTCCCAAGCCTGCCCCTATAACCTGTGGCTCGTGCTCACGGCCGAGAAGGAGAGAAGGAGAGAGCTGATGGAGAGGTTTAAGGCGCTTGAAGGCGTTAAAGATCTGCTGGTTCTGGAAAGCGAGGAGGTATACAAGCTCAGGGCGGTGTTCCGATGATGCTCGAAAAGGAGAGAGAGCTTTTAAGGGAGCTTTCCGACATACCGATCGTCAAAAGGCCTTTCAGGGAGATAGCCGAAAAGCTCCGCGTAAGCGAGGAATGGGTTCTGAGAAAGATAGAGGAGCTGATGGGCTCCGGGGCGATAAGGAGGTTCGGCGTCGTATTGAACCATTTCAGAGCCGGTTTCTCCGAAAACGCCCTGCTGCTTTGGAGAACGGAGGCTCCCGGAGAACTGGGGATGAGATTTGCAGCCCTCCCATGGGTCTCCCACTGCTACAGGAGAAGATCCTATTCCCAGCTTGATTATCAGCTTTACACGATGGTTCACGCTAGAACGAGGGAGGAGCTCCTTGAGAGGATAGAGAGGATGAGGGAGATGGCCGGGAGCGAGCCGCTCGTGCTCCTCACCAGGAGGTGTTTCAAAAAAAGCTCCTTTGAGGTGTGATAAAATGGAGATGGAACGATCTAAAGCTTTTTTCGACAGGGCGAAGGAATGCATGCCGGGAGGGGTTTCAAGCCCCGTCAGGGCTTATAGGGCTGTCGGCGGAGTCCCGCGTTTTATAAGCATGGGAGATGGTGCGTACATCTTCGATGTGGATGGAAATAGATACATAGATTACGTCATGTCCTATGGCCCCCTGATCCTAGGACATCTTCATCCTGCGATCGTAGGGGCGATCAGGGAGGCTCTCACCAGAGGCACGAGCTTCGGGGCGCCGACCGATCTGGAGATCGAGCTGGCCGAACTGATCAAGGAGGCTTTCCCGTTCGTCGATCTCGTCAGGTTCGTCAATTCCGGCACCGAGGCGACGATGAGCGCGGTGAGATTGGCGAGGGCGAAGACGAAGCGGGATTACATCTTAAAGTTCGAGGGATGTTATCACGGCCATTCCGATTTTTTCCTCGTGAAGGCAGGCTCCGGAGGTCTGACCTTCAACATCCCCTCATCCCCCGGAGTGCCGGAAGGAGTGACCTCATATACGCTCCTCGCGCCCTATAACGACATCGAGGCCGTAAGGGAGATCTTCAGGGAGAGAGGGGAGGAGATAGCAGCGGTCATAGTCGAGCCGATAGCAGGAAACATGGGCGTTATCCCTCCCAAAGAGGGGTTCCTCGAGGGGTTAAGGGAGTTGACCAAAAGCCACGGGGCACTCCTGATATTCGATGAGGTTATAACGGGGTTCAGGGTAGGCTTCGGAGGCGTCTCAACGACGCTGAACATCGAGCCGGACATCCTCACCCTTGGCAAGATCATCGGAGGAGGGCTTCCGGTGGGAGCCTTCTGTGGGAGAAAGGAGATAATGGAGCTCCTGGCACCTGAGGGAAACGTATATCAGGCGGGGACCCTTTCGGGAAACCCCCTCGCTATGAGCGCCGGTATAGCCGCACTTAAAACCCTGAAGGCGGAAAATCCGTATCCCGTCCTGAAGGAGAGAACGGAGAGACTTGCCGGGGAGCTGAGGAGGATCTTCGAGGAAAAAGGGATACCGGCAGTCCTCAATGTGGAGACCGCCATGTTCTCCATCTTCTTCACCGAAAAGGAGAGGGTTGAAAACCTGGAGGACGTTCAAAGCTCGGACGGTAAGCTCTACTCGAGGCTCTTTCATGCCCTTCTGGAGGAGGGGGTCATGCTCGCCCCATCCCCGTATGAGGCCATCTTTCTCTCAACGGCCCACGATGAGAGGGTTTTAGATGAAACCATAACCGCGTTTGAAAGGGCCGCTTCAAGGATAGGTTAAGGTTGAGGTTAAGGTTGAGGACCTTCTTCTAAACTTTAACCT
Organism: Candidatus Poribacteria bacterium; assembly: GCA_021162805.1. Taxonomy (NCBI): domain Bacteria; phylum Candidatus Poribacteria; species Candidatus Poribacteria bacterium. The sequence goes on along the minus strand of JAGGXZ010000083.1, from coordinate 6,833 downwards.
TTCTCAGAAAGGAGGAAAAGGGAGACGCTTAAGAGGGTTCTGCCGATCCGGGGTTGGAGATAGACCATCCGCTCCCCAAAAAGTAAGGAAAAGGGGAGATGAATGGTGTATCACCCTACTGGGTCATCGGTCATGTGGATACTCCGAAAGGTGACGCAAGATGAACGATCTCAGGATACTCTTCCTTGAGCTCACGAAGGTCTGTAACCTGAGCTGCATACACTGTAAGGCCGGGGCGGGAGAGTCTCCGCCGAATGAGCTTGAAAGACGGGAGATCTTCGACCTGATCGACTCCCTGCTTGCCTTTTCAAATCCCCTCCTTATCCTGACGGGCGGGGAGCCACTCATGAGGGAGGACGTATTCGATATAGCTGCTTATGCGGCGGAAAACGGGCTCAAGGTGGCCCTTGCCACCAACGGAACGCTGATAGACCGTGAAACGGCGGGTGAGATAAAGAGGTCGGGGATAAAAAGGGTGAGCGTGAGCCTTGACGGTTCAAATCCCGAAGTTCACGACGGGATAAGAGGGGTTAAAGGGGCGTTTGAAAGGGCGATGCGGGGGATCGAGAACTTGAGATCCCACGGCGTGGAGGTCCAGATAAACACGACCGTCACGAAGCAGAACGTCGATGACCTCACCGCCATTATGGATCTCTGCCTTAGACTTCATCTCAAAGCATTACATCTATTTCTGCTGGTTCCCGTCGGCTGTGGTCTCGAGATAGAGGAGAGATCTCAGCTTTCGCCCGTTCAATACGAGAGGGTTTTGAACTGGCTCCACAGACGCTCGAAGGAGGTGGATCTGGAGCTAAAGGCCACCTGCGCTCCCCATTATTTCCGCATAGCCGGGTCGAGGGGCACGAAGAGGCTCGGCTGCCTCGCCGGGATAAACGTCTGCTTCATATCGAGCCTGGGATACGTTCAGCCGTGCGGATATCTGCCCCTGGACGCCGGGAACATAAGGGAGAAAGGGATAAGGGAGATATGGGAAGGGGCCGAGCTCTTTAAGCTCCTGAGAGACCCTGAACAGCTCAAGGGGAAATGTGGGATATGTGAGTTCAAATATGTCTGCGGCGGCTGTCGAGCTAGGGCCTATGGAAGGACGGGGGACTTCCTCGCCGAGGAGCCGCAATGTATATATCAAAGCGAGAAACCGCTTGACGAAAATGAAGTAAGGTTTGGAAGTATTGGAGGAGCTCATGAAAGTTATCTATGATCCTAAAACGGATACTTTGACGGTTATTTTCGCCGAAACACCTGTCGAAGAAAGCGATGAAGATAAGCCTGGGGTGATCCTGGACTATGATGCAGCGGGCAATTTGGTATCTCTTGAAATCCTAGATGCTTCCCGCCGCGTCGCTTTACCTACTCGCATCGAATACCAAATTGCTTCCGCTCCGATTCCAGATACCACCGAGATGCCCGGAACAGGCAATACCGCTGCTGTAGGATCTAAAGCCGTGGACAGGGATACCTGAGTGTAGATCCGCCCTTTAGATTAACTAAAGCTGGAGGCGTAAGATGGGGAAGTTTATCTATGTTTATATGTCACTTTGCCTCTTGATCCTCCTGTTTCTCCCCCTTTGGGCCCAGGAGGAGGCAGAGTGCATCAGCTGCCATTTTAAGATCACGCCTGAGATCGTCTCGGATTGGAGGTTGAGCCAACACGGGAAAAACGGGGTGGGCTGTACAACCTGTCATGGCGAAGGACACAAATCGGCTGAGGATGTCGATAAGGTGAAAATACCCACCCCCGAAACGTGTAAGATATGTCACGGAAAGCAGGTGAAACAGTTCAAGAACGGGAAACACGCTAAGGCATGGGCCGCGATGAAGGCCATGCCGACCTTCCACCGGCAACCTATGGCCTTAGCCGAGGGGATGAAGGGATGCGGCGGATGCCATAAGATCGGACTTAAAAGCGAGGAGGAGATAAAGGAGCTGAAAGGAAAAGGTGTGAAATTCGGAATAGTCTCGTGTGACTCATGCCATACCCGACATCTCTTCTCCGCCATGGAAGCGAGACAGCCCCAGGCATGCCAGACATGTCACATGGGTTTCGACCATCCCCAATGGGAGGTGTACTCATCGTCAAAGCACGGGGTCAGGTATCTTTTGAAACAAAAGGGGGTGCTCTCCCATGAGGTCGCCGCTCCGACATGTCAGACATGTCACATGCCCTATGGGGATCACGACGTCAAAACGGCATGGGGTTTCCTGGCCGTCAGGTTACCTCTACCTGAGGATAAGGAATGGGCGAACGATCGGGTTACGATACTCAAAGCTCTCGGCGTGCTTGATCCCGATGGAAATCCCACAGCGAGGCTCGACGTCGTGAAAGCCGCTGATGTGGTTCGACTCACTCAGGAGGATTGGCAGAAGGAAAGGGATAAAATGCTGAAGGTGTGCAACCGATGCCATTCCGCCAACTTCGCTAAGGCCGAGCTGGAAAAGGGAGATGAGATGATAAAGAAGGCGGATCACCTTATGGCCGAGGCGATCCGCATCGTGGCATCGCTCTACAAGGATGGAATTCTCAAAAAGCCTGAAAGCTACGCCTATGCCTATCCCGATCTCCTCACATTTCACGACGCGCCCACGGTGATCGAACAGAAGCTTTTCGTGATGTTCCTGAAGTACAGGATGAGGACCTTCCAGGGGGTATTTCACGCCAATCCTGATTACGCCCTTTGGTATGGCTGGAGCGAGATGAAACGGGATCTAGCGGAGATCAAGGAGATGGCCGAGGAGCTCAGGAGAGATAAAGGGAAAAGGCGTGAATAAGGAACGAGGAACCAGGACGGAAAACGTTACAACGTTAAACGTTGAACGTGCAGCGGATTTCCCTTCTCCTCGTTCCTCCTAATGGATAACCGCTACACTCAAGGGAAATAAGAGCGAGCAGGATTGAAGTAAGGAGGTCTTTACGGATGAACAGAAGGGTGAAGGTTCTCGCGGCCTCGTTTATCGCCCTTTCAGGCCTTTCATACCTCATCGTAAGCGGGCTTAAAGAATCGGGAATCTATTATATGAAGGTAGGGGAGCTGTTGAGGTCACCCCAGGTTTACTCAAAGAGGATAAAGGTCGAGGGGAAGGTAGTTCAGGGCAGCCTGAAGAGGGAGAAGATAGTCGAGTTTGAGATAACCGACGGGCGGAACAGGATAAGAGTGGTCTACGGAGGCGAGGAGGTACCTCCGACCTTCAGGGAAGGGGCGCCGGTTATCGTCGAGGGGAGATACTGGCCTGAAGGAAAATTCTTCGAGGCGAAAAGGATCATCACGAAATGCCCATCGAAGTATGAGGCGAAGGGGGAAAAGGATGATAGGTAGCTTCGTCCTGAACCTGAGCTTCTTCTTCTCGCTGTTCGCCTCGGTAACGACGGTTCTGGCGTTGAAGCTCAAGGAGGAACGGCTGCTTGAAAGCGGCAGGCGAGCGCTTCTTTCGACCTTTATCCTCTCAACCATAGCCTGTTTCAGGCTCGCCTATGCCTTTTTGAGGGACGAGTTTTCGATCAAATACGTGGCCTCACATTCCAGCTCGGATCTTCCAACGCTTTATAAGATCACAGCCCTATGGGCCGGTCAGGAGGGATCGCTTCTATTCTGGTTTTGGCTCTTGACGTTGCTTTCAGCAGTGCTGATACTGAGATGGAGGAGAGGGGACGATATCGTGGACCGTTCGCTTCCCGTCCTCGCCTTCACCCAACTCTTCTTCTCCTTATTGCTCATCCTTCCCAGCCGTCCCTTTGAGAGGTTCCCCTTCATCCCTGAGGAGGGCAGGGGTTTAAACCCCCTGCTTCAAAACCCCAACATGATCTTTCATCCCCCCGCCCTCTATGTGGGATACGTCGGGTTTACTATCCCATTTGCGCTGGGGATCGGCGCCATGCTTGCCGATAGAAGGGATACGGAGTGGCTGAAGAGATGCAGGGTTTGGACGATGATCTCGTGGATCTTTCTGACCATCGGTATAATCCTCGGTATGAAATGGTCCTATGTGGAGCTCGGATGGGGTGGATATTGGGCCTGGGACCCCGTTGAGAACGCCTCACTGATGCCATGGCTGACGGCTACCGCCTTCCTGCATTCCATCATGATGCAGGAGAGGCGCGATCTGCTGAAATTCTGGAACATCCTGCTTATCGCCATCACTTTCGAGCTTTCCATCTTCGGTACCTTCCTGACCAGAAGCGGCGTGATCGGATCGGTTCACAGCTTCGTCGAATCCTCCATCGGATATTACTTCCTCGCCTTCATCGCCCTATCGAGCGTATCGACCATCGTGATCATCTACCTCAGGAGGGAGCTGCTTCAAAGTCAAAAGGGCATAGACACCGTCTTTTCAAGGGAAGGTGTCTTCCTGCTCAATAACCTCGTGCTTTGTGCCCTCTGTTTCGCCACCTTCCTCGGGACGATGCTCCCGCTTTTTTCGGAGCTCCTCACCGGGAAGAAAGTGGTCGTCGGCCCCGCCTTCTTCAACAGGGTGAACACCCCTCTAGCGGTTCTGCTGTTGCTCCTCACCGGGATATGTCCGCTCATTTCATGGAGGAGAGCTTCCATCTCGAACTTTCTCCGTAACTTTCTCATCCCGATCTCCCTTTCGGCCATCATCGCTATTCCTCTCGGACTTAAGCTTAAAAGCCTGTATCCCATACTCGGCATCTTCCTCGGCACCTTCGTTCTGGTGAGCATGATCTCGGAGTTCTATCGTCCGTTGAGGAGGAGCTCCAATCCACTGAGGTCCTTTTTGAGGAACAGAAGAAGATACGGGGGATACATAGTCCATATCGGCGTTGCGATCATGTTCGTGGGGCTGGTCTCATCCCCGCTCAAAATAGAAAGGACGGCGAGGGATATAAAACCCGGCGATAGCTTCAGACTAGGGGAATATACCTTTAAGTTCGAGGGGATATCCTTGAACAGAGGTAGGAACTTCGAGATGGTCTCAGGCAGACTGAGGGTGATGAGAGAGGGGAAAACGGTTGGGAGGCTCTCCCCTGCCAATGCCTTCTATCCGAGAACAGGGGAGATCACGGCGGAGGTGGACATAAGATCGGGATTTCTCAGCGATATATACGCCATTTTGCTCGATGCGTCGGAGGATAAGGCGAGCTTCAGGGTTTACATAACCCCGCTTGTGAGCTGGATATGGATGGGATGCTGGGTGATGCTTGCAGGTTCACTTTTCGCCCTTCTTCAGGGGAGATTGCTATGAGCTATCCATAGGCACGTCCTTATAAAGGATGGGAGGTGTTTTCATGTTCATCTTTCTGGGTTTGGTCATATCGCTGCCGCTTCTTGGATACACGCTTTTCCCCCTGTTCGATCCGGCCTTCAAATCTGGACGCTCATATTATCGCTGAGTGTAGTGGGATGCAAAAACAGGTTAAGGTTTAGGTTGAGGTTAAGATGGTCTAGAGTCGAGAGTCAAGAGACGAGAGACAAAAAAAGACTCTGGACTCTAGACTCTTGTCTCTCGACCTTTTAAGGACACCGTACGGGCGAAAAATCTTTCGCCCCTACCTACACTCAAGGGAAATAAGAGCGAAACAGATAGATCAAGGGGGAAAATGAATGAGAAGGTTAAGCCTTTTCGTGCTCGCCATCTTCCTCACCTTACAGCCTTTTGTCCTCCGCGCCGCAGATGAGGGAAGGATAACCGGAAAGGTCGTAAACCTCACGATTAAAAAGCCGCTCCCCTCTCAGGAGGTTGTCCTGAAGGGATGGAGGGGGAATTCGATCGCCCTGGAGAAAAAAGCGAAGACGGATGGAGAAGGGCGTTTCGAGTTTTCAGGACTTAAAATAGACGAAGGATTATCATACGAGGTCTCAACCCAGCATCAGGGCGTGGAGTATTCCTCCGATGCTTTCGCCCTCACGAAGGACAAAAAGGAAGCAGAGATCACCCTTGAAGTCTATGACCTCTCGGAAGATAAGTCAAAGATATCCATCCCGTTTTGTCATATCGTCTTGAGCGAGGGGGAAGGAGGTTTTGAGGTGCTGGAGACATTTTCACTCATGAACACCGGTAAAACCGCTTTCCCTAACCTCACGCTGGAACTTCCCAAAGGTATCGAAAACCTGAAGCTCATTCAGGGATTCATGGAGTGCTGCACGCAGATTACGGGCAACAAAGTAATTCACTCTATGGCCTTAAAGCCCGGAGGCTATGTCTTCAGCCTGAGATATAGCATGAAAAGATCGGAGAGGCTGGATCTATCCAGAACCTTCCCCTTCGACGTGAAACATCTCTCCATCATCACGCGGCTCGATACCATCGATGTCTCCTCCCCGGGATTTCAGCCGAAGAGGGTGGAGACCGTTGAGGACAAGAGCTTTTACACGTTCCCGATGGAGAATGTGAAAGGCGGTAAGAAGGTGGAGATCGTGCTCAGGACGGGGGTTAAACCTCGAAGCGATCTTCCCTGGATCATCGCCTCGATCGCCTTTCTCCTCGGCTTCGGAGCTTTCTTCGCCTCGATTCTAAGAAGGAGATACCGTATCTCAGAGGAATCAAGAGCGATCCGATCAGCTCAGCGTGAAAGGGTTTTATCAGTTCTGATCTCCAAGCTAGACGAGTTGAAAAGCTCCGGGGACATATCGGACGAGATATACGAGGAGTTCAGGAAAACGCTTGAGGGAAAATCGCGTAGGGGCACAAGGTTTCGTGCCCCATTCGCATCAAGTTAAGAATCGCCAAGAGCAAATAAGATCTGAAAAGTTGCCGGATGAGCACGACGTTTGTTCATGCGACATGTTTGCTCTATCAACTCCTGCACCTGCTCAAGCAATGGACGAAGCGAAATCCCTTCTCGCAAGGCGAGCAGAAAGGAT
>JAGGXZ010000082.1 GCA_021162805.1 Candidatus Poribacteria bacterium | reverse complement strand
GGGTATGGAACTCTTTATTTGAATCCTCATCAAATGGGGGAAGAGACAACCTTGAGAAGGTAGAATCCCTTATGGATCAAGCCTTCTCAAAAGCTGCGTAATTTCTAAACGATAATATGAGCGATATAAAATGAGAAATCCCATACCCATCATATCCATAATCGGCCGAAGTGGTTCGGGTAAGACAACCCTTATGGAAAGGCTAATAGCCGCACTCAAATCCAGGGGGATCAAGGTCGGAGCGGTCAAGCACGCCCCTCACGGCTTTGATCTCGATATCGAGGGAAAGGACAGCTGGAGGTTCCATCGAGCAGGCGCTGACGGGGTGCTGATCGTCTCAGATGATCGTATGGCCTATTACGGGCATCCATCTACCGATGATATCTGGGACGTGATATGCCGTTTCATGGGCGATCTCGATCTGATCCTGGCCGAGGGATTCACCCAAAAGAGGTTTCCGAAGATACTCGTGGGGGAACCGGAGAAGGAGGTGAGAGAGGAGGAGGTGATGTTGAAGGTGGATGACGCCTTACAAGCAGACGTTGAAGGGATCTGCGATTCTATCGTCCGCCTCATCGAAACGGAGCATGATTCCGATACTAAAGTTGAGCTCACTGTAGATGGAAGGCGCGTGCCGCTCAACAGGTTCACGCAACGGGTTATGTCGAACGTGATCAGGGGAATCGTGACGGCGCTCCACGGCGTGGAGAGAGCAAATGAGATCGAGGTGAAGCTCAGGGGATAGGTCATTTATAGTCATTAGGTCATTTGGCTTCACCGTCACTTAATTAATAGCTACAAATGACTATAAATGACAACAAATGACTGTAAAAGCGAGGTGAGGTATGATGATCAAAGGTCAAAAGTTGGTCTGTATAGGAGGGGGAACAGGATTATCGACCCTGTTGAGAGGTATCAAGGGATATATAAACGCGGAGATGCCGGGGCATGAGGTTATAGATCTGGATAATCTCGCCGCTGTGGTCTCGGTGGCGGATGACGGCGGCAGCTCAGGTAAATTGATAGATGAATTTGGGATCTTACCGCCTGGAGATATCCGAAACTGCATGGTCGCCCTTGCGAGCGAGTCCGAGCTGATGACACAGCTTTTCAGTTTCAGGTTTGAGAGCGAAGGGTCACTTGGCGGACACAGCCTCGGCAACATTCTGATCACCGCCCTGACCCAGATGAACGGCGGCAATTTCCCGAAGGCGATCGAATTGGCCTCCAGAGTTCTCTCCATAAGGGGCAGGATACTCCCCGTCAGCTTGGACAATACTATCCTATGCGCTGAGCTTATGGACGGCTCAGTCGTTGAGGGAGAATCCTCCATTCCCGATCGGATCAACAGGGAACCGATACGAAGGGTTTTCCTCAAACGGCGTAATGGGGATGAGAACATGCCGTGTAAGGCGTATAGGGAGGCCGTGAACGCTATCCTTGAGGCCGATGCCATCGTCATGGGACCCGGAAGCCTTTATACCAGCGTAATGCCCAATCTCGCCCTGCCCGAGATCGCCTTGGCGTTGAGGAGATCGGATGCCTTGAAGATCTACGTCTGTAATGTCATGGCTGAGCCAGGCGAGACCGACGGATATTCCGTCTCAGATCACGTTCAGGCGATTCTAGATCACGCCCCGATAAATCTGGATTACGTCGTCGTCAACAGCGGGATAGCATCGGAGGAGCTCATAAGACAGTACGTGCGCGAGGAGCTCGTCGAACAGTTCAACAGGATCAAATCGCAGGCTCAAGAAGCGATAGACGCCCTCGATTCGCCTGAATGTAGGCTGGAGGAGTTGACAGAGATAGCGACTAAGATAGCCGATCTCTCAAGAAGCACCTCAGATCTTATCGATCCATCAAAGGTTCAGGTGCTCTACAGAGAGGAGATAGACGGCCCCAGGCTCGAGGGGATAAAGGTCATACAGGAGGATCTGATAACCGAGATGGAGATAACGGAAAGCCATGGCGGCGAGGTGATCAGAAAGAAGGTGATCAGACACGATCCGATCAAGCTGGCCGGTGTCCTGATCAGGATCGTAGGCGGGGCTGTTTGATCCTCTGATGGGAGTCTCAGATGTACGGATGGGAAAATTGTCCTGAGGCCGTTCGAGATCAGGTCGAACGGCTCCTTTTCGCCCTCCGGAAGATACTGAAAGGTGACCTTATCGGTCTTTATCTACACGGATCGCTCGCCATGGGATGCTTCAACCCGAAACGGAGCGATGTGGATCTACTCGCCGTGACGAAACGGGGGATGGAGGTTGAGGAAAAGCGAAAGGTAGCTCGGCTTCTGTTGCGTCTCTCCGGTTCCCCTTCCCCCCTTGAGATAAGCTTCCTAAGTCAGGCCGAGCTCAACCCTTGGAGGTATCCGACGCCCTTCGATCTCCACTATAGTGAGGAGTGGAGGAATCAGTATATCGAAGGGCTCCAAAGCGGGGAATGGAGGAACTGGAACGATAGACGGCTTAAGGACGAAGATTTAGCCGCCCACATAACGATCACCATCAACAGGGGGATATCTCTCCATGGACCACCACCGGAGAAGGTCTTTCCGATGATACCGGAGGAGGATTACATAGCTTCCATCCTGAGCGACCTTCAATGGGCGTGTGACAGAATGAGAGAAGATCCCGTATACGGCATCCTGAACCTATGCAGGGTTTACCTCTACCTTCTCGAAGGAAGGATCTCCTCGAAGGAGGAGGCCGGTTCTTGGGCGATCCTGAGCCTGCCCGGTGAATTTCAGAATATCCTCCTCCAGGCGCTGGAGATCTACAAGGGCGATCGGAGTGAGGATCAGTTTGACGATACCCTTTTGAAGCGGTTTGTCTCATATATGCGGAGGCGTGTCAGCGAGTTGAGAGATACCAGTCACAAAGACCGGTTAAAGGACAGATGTGGCATTTAGGATTCCTGGCCGTGCAGATCGTCCTGCCGAACCTTATGAGATTTACGTGAAAGGAAAACCCCTTACCCTTCGGTATGAGGGGGTTAAGCAGACGATGGGCTTTATCAGCCGGGGTTTTTCGGGGAAGAAGCCCAAGCCGCTTGCTGATCCTCAATACATGCGTGTCCACCGGGAAGACATCCCTCCCTAGTGCGAAGACTAAAACGATATAGGCTGTCTTGAGGCCGATCCCCTTATGCTTCGTCAGGAGAGAGATAACTTCCTCATCATCCATGTCCCTGAGAAAATCCAGGTTAAGCTCGCCTTTCTCCTTTTTAAGCCATCTGAGGAAATCCTTGATGACCTTGCTTTTCTGCTTTGATAGTCCACCCGATCTTATCGCGTAGGCGATCTCACTTTCATCCGCCTCCAGCACATCCTCCCATCTCGGGAATCTGCTTTTGAGGGACATAAATGCCCTGCTGCTGTTAACGTCGTTCGTGTTTTGCGAAAGTATGGTTCTGATGAGACAATCCAGGGGGTCCTCGAGATCGTCAAGCTCAGGAACCCCCTGGTGTTCCTCCAGTATCCTCGCTATTTTCTCTATCTTGCCTTTCAAGTTCGAGGCGTTCACCTTATCTGATCTTCATCCTGGCCCATGTGATTGGCAACATGTTGGCTCCGGGCTCTAATCCCAGAACGCTGGCCCATCCCTTGGTCAGCTGTTTTATCTCGTCATCGCTCAGCGCCCTTGAGAAGAGGACTATCTCGTCCATCGCTCCCGTATAGGGTTCAGGACCGTATTTTAGCTGCAAAGGGTTGCCCGGCGTCTGTATCTTTCCGCTCCATTTGGCGTCCCAATCGGCCCCACCGCTGGTAAGAGCCTTTGGTTCGGGCACGCCGTCGATGTAGAGCTTCATCGTCTCACCATCGTAAACGCCGGCTATGTGGTACCACTGCCCCTGTTTCAGCTTCGTCGTTCCGTAGAACCCAGGCGATATTCCCCTATCGGTCCAGATCCTGAACGACCAGCCGTCCGGAACCGGCTCGGAGTTGGATTGATCCTCCAGCAGATACGCCTCTTGCCTTCTGGGGCCTGTATCAGAGGACCCATCCACCCTGAACCAGCCGGCTATGGTAAGCGCATCGGTGATGCTGTTAAGGCTATCCGAGACATCGACGTCGATGCTGCCGCTACCTTTACACAACACAGCCTTACCGAATTTCCCGTCAGTCCAGTCAAACGGCCCGTTGAACCTACCATCGTTGCCGTTCCCTGAGGAATCCTTGACGACATCTCCCTTCCCCTCATCGCACAGCCACAGTCCCACAAGGGCCGGATCGTCCGGGTCCAAGGCCAAGCATAACCCGGCGAAAAGCATAACCCCTGCGAGAGACAAAACGATTGATGATTTAAACATGGCGACCTCCCCTTATGGATCTGAGACTTTCGGATCTTCCAATAGAGATTTTACACCTTAGCGTCGAGGATGTCAATTCACGGCTCATCCCCCACCGTTGACCGGCCGACTGGTATCGGATATACTATATATACCGATTCGCTCATATTATCGTTAAGTGTAGCAGAGATCTGAGAGGTCAGAAGTGCTTATTTCTCAGAATTGGAAGGAGGCAGGAAACAGGAAGCAGGAGGCAGGTTTTCCCACGCTTATGAGCTTGCTCATGCCGGTCGCAATACGCCCTACGCAATACGTCTCTTTCCTTGTCCCCTTGTCACCCTGTCTCCCCTACTTCCTGCTTCCAGTCTCCTATCGGTGATACTGTTACATTCAGAGGAAATTTGAGCGTACCGATTAAATTTGGGGATTTAAATTCATGCTGCGCAAACTTGAGTTTCTCACCGCCGGTGAATCGCATGGCAGGGCTTTGATAGCCGTTCTGGTCGGTATCCCGGCAGGGCTGAAGATAGATGTGGAGGATATAAACGGCGACCTGAGGCGAAGGCAAGGGGGATATGGCCGCGGCGGCAGGATGAGGATCGAGAGGGATTCGGTACAGATCATCTCAGGGATCAGGAACGGGGTAACCCTGGGATCACCGATATCGATGATGATATCAAATAAAGACTGGATCAACTGGGCTCAAGTTATGGAGCCCGATCCGAGCCGGTTCTCCCCTGATCGCGCCGATGAGAGGAAGGTCACCTGCCCCCGCCCCGGTCATGCCGATCTGGCCGGAGGAATCAAATACGGCCATAAGGACCTCCGAAATGTCCTTGAACGTGCGAGCGCCCGTGAGACCGCCGCGAGGGTTGCCGTCGGAGCCCTGACAAAGCAGTTCCTGAGGGAGTTCGGGATAGCCATCAGGGGGTATGTCATCCAGATCGGAGATGTGAAGGCCGAAAGGGATAGATTTGATTTGGACAGGGTCGATTCATCCCCACTCAGATGCCCCGATCCGATGGTTGAAGGTGAAATGATCCGGAGGATCAATGAGGCGCGGGAGAAGGGGGATTCGATCGGCGGGGTCTTTGAGGTGATCGCACGGGGAGTTCCCGTGGGACTGGGAAGCCACGCCCACTGGCATCTCAGGCTCGACGCCAGGCTCTCCGCGGCTTTGATGAGCATACCGGCGATAAAAGGGGTCGAGATAGGAGCGGGATTCAAGGTGGCGGAGAAGCCAGGCTCGTCGGTGCATGATGAGATATTCTACTCATCCGAGAGGGGATTTTACAGATCCACCAACAACGCCGGAGGAATCGAAGGGGGGATCTCCAACGGCGAGGAGATCGTCGTGAGGGCCGCCATGAAGCCCATCCCGACCCTTACCCGTCCGTTGCGTTCGGTGGACATCGAAACCAAATCGCCCGTCGAGGCGTCAAGGGAACGATCGGATGTCTGTGCCGTCCCGGCGGCGAGCGTCGTAGGGGAAGCTATGGTAGGGCTGATCCTCGCTGATGCGATGCTCGAAAAATTCGGCGGCGACTGTATGAGAGAGACCCTCCGCAATTTCAACTCCTACGTCGAGGGGATCGAGAGATGGCCAACATAATCCTGGTGGGATTCATGGGCACGGGTAAGACGGCCGTCGGCCGGAAACTGTCGCACATCCTGAGATATCCCCTGATAGATACTGACGACCTTATCGAAGAGGAGATCGGCGTGAGCATACCGGAGATCTTCAACCGGTTCGGCGAACCCTTTTTCAGGGAGGTGGAATCCCAGGTGGTGGAGAGGGTCTCGAAGCTGGATGCACACGTCATCTCGACCGGCGGAGGCGTGGTGCTTAGAGAGGAGAACCTGAAAAACCTCAGACGCAACGGAATCATCTTCTGTCTCAATGCAACGCCGGAGGAGATCTGGAGGAGGGTGTCATCCGAAAGCCATCGGCCGCTCCTGAACGCGCCCGATCCGATGGGGAGGATCAGGAAACTGCTGGCTAGGAGGGCTCCCTTCTATGCCAAGGCCGATTTCCAAATAGAGACCACCGGCCGTTCGATCGAGGAGATAACGGAGGAGATCCTGAAGATCTTCCGATCAGAGGTCAGATATGAGATCGGTCAGCGTTAACCTCGCTGAAAGGAACTGGGAGTTTAGTTATGGCAATTCGTATTCATCCGCACGCTAAAGAACGTATGAAGGAACGTGGTGCTACTGAGGACGAAGTAGTCGCTACGATAGAAAAAGGCGAATGCTTTCCGGCCAAATTTGGACGGACCGGCTTTCGTCGCAACTTTTCATTTGAGGACAGACGGCGTGGGAAACACTATCACACCAAGCAGGTTGAGGTTTACACCGTTCGAGAGGATAACGAGTGGGTTGTGATCACCGTGATTACGCGTTACTTTTAAACGCTTAAAAATGAGGAGGCGATGTTATGAAGCTTACGTATGATCCTCGTTATAATATCGCTTATATCCGTTTTGGAGAGAAGACGGCTGAAGTGGAGACGATACGGATAAGCGAAGAGTTAAACATAGACCTAGCTCCGGATGGAACGATTTATGGGATCGAACTGTTAAATGCCAATCAACAGCTACGACGTGCCGATATGGGTAAACTTTTAATATTCAACGAAGCCACTAAGGAACAATTTGAACTGCCCTTGGCATTGGGTTAAAGCTCATGGCTGCGTAAGCTTGAGTTTCTCACCGCTGGTGAATCACATACCAGAGCTTTGACAGATCAGAGGTCAGACGTGAGATCGGTCAGCGTTAACCTCGCTGAAAGGAGCTACACGATACATATCGGAAGCGGCCTGCTGGATGAATTGGGAGGAGTCCTGGCTCAGATCGATCTGCCACGAAAGGTTGGGGTGTTCACCAACCCGGAGCTCTCCGGCTACGGGGAGAGGGTGATCGGAAGTTTGAAACGGGCCGGCTTCGATCCCTGGCTCTGCCTCGTGCCCTCAGGCGATGAACATAAATCCCTCGAAGAGGCTTCCAGGCTTTATGGGGTGATGCTGGATCACAGGATGGACAGACGATCAGCTTTGGTGGCGTTGGGAGGGGGAATGATAGGGGATCTGACCGGGTTCGTCGCCGCAACCTATATGCGTGGGATACCTTTCGTTCAGGTGCCCACCACGCTCCTTGCCCAGGTCGATGCGAGCGTTGGTGGAAAGGTGGCGGTCAATCATCCCAAGGCGAAAAACCTGATCGGAGCCTTCCATCAACCGAGGTCCGTGATCATCGATCCTGAGACGTTGAAAACTCTCTCCGACAGGGACTTGCGCTCCGGCATGGCCGAGGTGATAAAGCATGGTCTGATACTGGATGAGGGTTTCCTTCGTCTGATAGAGGAAAACGTCGAAAAGGTAAGCTCGCCCGATATGGATTTCATGGAGGAGATGATAGCCCGTTCATGCAGGATCAAAGCCGATGTGGTCGAGCGGGACGAGCGTGAAGGGGGACTGAGGGCGATCCTGAACTTCGGGCATACCATCGGCCATGCCGTCGAGACGGCAACCGGATATGAGAGGTTCAGACACGGGGAGGCGGTCTCAATCGGTATGATCTGCGCAGGGCTCATCTCGTTGAGACGAGGGAAGCTCAGGGAGGAGGATTTGGAGAGGATGTACCGTCTGCTTGATCGAATCGGCCTTCCGACCCGCGTGCCGACCGATCTGGATCTAAGAGGGCTTCTGGAGATCATCCGTCACGATAAGAAGGTGAAGGCCGGGAGGTTGAACTTCGTCCTCCTCGATGGGATCGGAAGGGCAAAGATATACGACGATGTGACGGAGGAGGAGATACTAGCTGCTATGGAGAACACTTCGTACTTCGCAAATCCCATAAGCGTATGAGCAAGGGGATAAGGTTATGAAAATATATCTGGATACATCGGTGATATCCGCCCTTTTCGATGATAGAAATCCAGAGAGAAAAGCGTTGACTGAGGAGTTCTTCTCAAAGATCGGAGCTTATAGTACCTACATATCTGAGCTTACCATCGCAGAAATAGAAAAGACTTGAGAAACTTGAAACATGTGGAAATAATTGCACCGGGAGAGCTGCTATAGAGGTAAAAATATGAAGATGGAAAAGATCATAAGGATAAAAAACGAGATTGAAAAGGAATTTCCAGGTGATTTTGCACTACAGCAAGTACATATAGCGAGGAAATTACTTTCCGAGGAAGCAAGGGAAAGGGGGATAAGTCTCTGGGAATATATCAAGACGCAGGCAGAAGAAGCAAAACGTAGTGCAACATGGAGGCTCGTGGATGAGGATACTGGTGATACACGGACCGAATCTCAACCTGTTGGGAAGGCGTGAGCCTGAGGTTTACGGATCTCAGACGCTGGATGAGATAAACGAGAAGCTCCGTCGCAGGGCGGAGGAGTTAGGGGTGGAGCTGAGGATAATCCAATCGAACTATGAAGGGGAGATCGTCACGGCGATAGGCGAGGCGATGGATTGGGCCGACGGGATCATCATCAACCCGGCGGCCTACACTCATACGAGCGTGGCGATAAGGGACGCGATCGCCGCCGTGGGATTGCCGACCATCGAGGTGCATATATCGAACGTCTTCAAACGAGAGCCCTTCAGACATCATTCATACATCTCCCCTGTTGCCACTGGGGTTATATCGGGTTTGGGATCTTATGGATATATTTTGGCTTTAGAGGCGATCATGAAGCTGTTGAAAGGATAAACTTCTGTCGGCTCTCTGATCACGTGGAGAACTAGCGGCTATGATTATGACTCTCCGGTTACCTTTACTTGCCAATCCCTTGGGAGGTGAGGTAAAATACATCCTGTAAAATGACGGCAGGAGCCCCTCAGCAGTTGACCGAAAGCGTGTCAAAGTAGGAACGAGGAACTAGGAGCGAGGAACGAGGATTTTTATCTCCTCGTTCCCGGTTCCTTTCTCCTCGTTCCTCCTCTGCACACAGGGCTTCAAGGCTAAGGCGGGTGTTAAGCCGCCTGCTGACGGT
>JAGGXZ010000081.1 GCA_021162805.1 Candidatus Poribacteria bacterium | reverse complement strand
CGCTCAATTCTATCTTATCATTTCAGAGAATCCTTCGCAAGAGTTCGATCCTAAGATTCCGACCATATTTCCCTTGAATATAGCTTTTTAGAGCGTGAGTTGAGGGTGATACTCAACCTTACACAGCCTCTTCATAACCGACATATTTAAGGTAAAGCTCTTCTAGCTCCTCCTTCTCTATCTCATCTCTATCCAGTTCCCTCACAAGCCTCCCCTTCATCAATATCCCAATCCTATCCGCAACCCTCTTCGCCCTGAAAAGATCATGCGTGCACATGAAGATCGCCTTGCCCTCTGAGCGAAGCTCCCTCAGAAGCTTCAGAAACTCCGCTCCTCCCTCAGGATCTAACCCGGATGTGGGCTCATCGAGCAATACCGCATCCGCCCTCTTTATCATCGCTACCGCTATCCCAAGCTTCTGCCGCATCCCTTTGGAGAAGGTCTTGACCCTCCTCCTGAACGACTCGGATGGCAACCCTACCCTCTCCAGCGTCTCGTCTATCTCCTTGCGCGTTACGTCCTTCCTCCCTCCCAGCTTTGCGAAGAACTCCAGGTTCTGTCTTGCAGTGAAGTTGCCGTAGAGCTGGACGTTCTCCGAGACGTAGGCCATATGTTTTTTGGCCTCAAGGGGGAGCTTGGGTATTTCGATGTCGTTCACGAAGGCGGTTCCCCTTGTGGGTTCGATGAAGTTGAAAAACAGTGATATGGTGGTGGTTTTTCCCGCGCCGTTGGCGCCGAGCATGACGTAGATCTCGCCTGGGTTGACTTTCATGTTCAGCCCGTCCAGCGCCAGGACGCCGTTTTCGTATCTCTTGGTCAAATCCCTCGCCTCTAACATGGTTTTAAACCTCCTCTCGACTCTTTTACGGGATGGTTCACATTCCCCCCTTAGTTCCTTCGACCTTCAATGAACATCCTGTCTCAGAAATGAAAGAAAAGCGAGGAGAAATAACAGCAGATTCCAAAACAATAGCGCTGTCAGATCAAATGAGCTGACGCTCTCACGAGAAGGGACCTCAGGCTCGGTGAAGCGGGGAAAATCGCTCATGTCACCTTGATATGCTTTAGGCACAGGAGACCTGATATAAATCTGTTTCCCCTTGAAGTCCAACCAGAAGCTGAAACTTCCTCGGTACGGTACCACTTCACCGACCTTAGCCCTCACATAATCCTCGTAGATAGGATAGTAATTTTTAACCGCCTGCAGAAACCGCTGTTGAGCGATGAAACCCGTATTTGCAAGCGATTCACAGGCGTATTGATATGATGCGGCTGGGGATATGCTCGCCAGCCGTCTGGCATAGGCTCGCCTGGCGAGTATCGATCGGTTACGCCGCTCAACCCACTGAATTCGCAGATCGGCGATGCGGCTCAGCTTCTTCAACGCTGCTTTTCGCAACTCCTCCTCAGTTTGAAACACGCCTTTCTTAATCTGTCGGTCAATTCTTTTAACCCCTTCTTCCGCCTCCGTCTTCCATATCTCTCTCCACTGCCTACTCAATTGATATTCACTTAGGGTCTTATCGAGGTAGTCCGTCACCATCCCGGCGAGATTCGGTATGACTACAATGAGAACCATCCATATCGAAAGCAACACCAACAATGACGTTGATGACCGATGAACGCTGCTGGAAATCCACAGGCCTAATAGGACGAAGAGGGAAATATAGACCACCGAAAAAATAACCAGCCCGAAAATGCGGGGGAGATGCTCCATGTCCAGATGGTGAATCTCTTGGGAAAGCAGGGAGAAGATCAGTAGGTTCAATAGCATCCCCATAGTCAGGGGGATAAGCAGGGTGAAGGTAGCCCCCAGATACTTACCGATAAGTATAGCCGTTCTGGATATGCTATTGGAGCAAATTAGAGTGAGCGTCCCACGCTCCTTCTCACCTGTGATAGCATCGAACGTGAGGATAATCCCGAACAAGCTGAATAACACCTTCACGATGAACACCCAGTCCAGCCGGTTAAAATAAGGCAGTGTGAAGTTGCGACCGAATTCCGGCAGGATAGGTTCGATTAAACCCCCAATCTTGAGGTTCAAGATTGAGATTTTCTCCCCTTCTGCGACGCAGAATTCCAAAACGTTGGGGCGTCGTTCAAGCGTAACGGTGACGGTACTTCGATCATCCCAGTTTCTGGTGACCCGTTCGCTATAGCTGCTGAGCTCCTTCTTATATCTTCCGGCGAACAACAGGGCGTTAAGCAGGAAGAGCGCCGTGGAGATGACGACCAACGCCGGAAACCGTAAACTTTGTAGATTTGCGAGAATCTCCTTTTTGGTGATTTGCCAGAGCATCGCCTCTCCTTTTACGAGAAT
Source organism: Candidatus Poribacteria bacterium (assembly GCA_021162805.1). Taxonomy (NCBI): domain Bacteria; phylum Candidatus Poribacteria; species Candidatus Poribacteria bacterium. The sequence goes on along the minus strand of JAGGXZ010000081.1, from coordinate 61,849 downwards.
TGGTGGCGCGCAAAGCTCAGATATGCGGTCATGAAGAATAACACATTGAACAAAAACAACAGAATCAGGTCTAACATACCGGCTCGAACGCTTTCGCTCAGGGTAACGGAAGGAGGTTGAAACGGCTGGAGAAAACGTTCCCTCTCCCGATCGTATCGTTTCCTGTCCGTCCACAGCAACTTCATCAGGCGACGATGTTCGGCGTGATAACGGCGGGTATGTTCCATGAATCGCCGATACGCCGAAAGATCGGTTCGAGCGAGGGATTCCATCAGCGATCGGTAAGCACCTCCCAATGTCAGGCGGTTTAGCCAAGAAACCCACTCTGTCTGATAATAGAGCCTGTTGAGATATTCCCGCTTAACCTGCCAGATGGCTTGTCCCCATCTCGTATGGAGCTCCGTCCGTTTTACATGAATCTCACGGTTTAACGAGGGTAACTTCTTAAGAAGTGACTCGAACTGAGGATGAAAAGATTCATTTACCGCCGCAATTCGTCCTTGCATCTGCCGCTCCGATGGGATGGGGATCAACCTGTCCACCAGAACTACCGATACGTTGGGAAGTATGACGAGCAGCGCCGTCCAAATCAGCAACAGAACGAGGAGCGCCGTCGCCGGATGGTCAGTTCTGCAAGATACCAGGAGCCCCAGCATAAAAAAGGCGCTGAGATATAACGCTGAACCGAGCCACATTACCCCGATGCGAAGCCATTCCTCTTTGGAGAAAACGACCAACGGTGATAGCAGAGAGATAAGCAAACCTAAAAACATGCTCAGGGTAAGCGCGATCATCAAGGAAAGAACACCTCCTATAAATTTCCCCGCTAACATCGCCGAGCGTGAAATGGAGTTGGACAAACACAGCTTCAAGGTTCCCGCCAGTCGTTCCCCTGAGATAGCGCCGTAGGAGAGAAAAATGGCCAGCAGACTTAAAACCATCTGAACGACAAACGCAAAGTCAACGGATGTAAATTCAGATCGGTATTCCTCCTCCAGAGGGGAGTTAGTGTAGCCCGTCGCTCTAAAGGGAACCTCCCCGGATGGAGAAATCCACACCATGTTACCCAGTCGGCGTTCATAACCGTGGCTGAAGATGCTCAACATCTCCGGTTTCCGATAGATCCTCGGGGTGATGACATCCGGTTTCTCCCTGAACTCCTGAATGGCGCTTTGGTAATCCCTGAGGCGGTTCTCATAATCTTTCATGGAGACGTAACAGCTCAACCCGATGAGCAGCAGGCATATCCCCATACCCAAGCTGAACTTGAGGCTCAGCAGATTGTCCAGCAGTTCCTTCCTGATGATGAGCCGAATCAACAGCTTGCCTCCTCATATAAGTCAGGTTCATTTATATAGACGCCGAAAACACATAGATTCAAAAATTTTCTCTCCAAAGGAAGCGGGGATATGCTGATCCTCCCTTTATCCTTTCCTCTCCACCTTCCCCAATTCGTCTCTGAAGCACCAGATCCCCTCTGCTGGATCTATTATTACGATCCCTAACCTGCTGGCGAGCTTGTCGCTTATTATAAGCTCCTCTTCCCCTTCGGAGACCACTATATCACACGTCACGGGCGATGATGATCGTCCCTCGGTTAACACTTCCACCTCCCCCACTCCCTTTAGCCTCAACAATCTTATCTCCGATCCACCTGCCACCCTATATCGTTCCACAACCGCCTCCTTCACACCGGGGTAGAGTCCCAGCGCCTCCGCCACCCGTTCAGGCAGGAGGAGTTCCGGCACGTCGCTTTCATATCCGGAGTTCACCAAAGCGGGGCTTATTATCTCGTTCACCCCGCTTCTCACCTTCAGCTTTACCCTCACCGCCATCTTCGATCAACCTCACAGGTTTTAGTTTGCCTATCCTTCTCCTCTTCATCCTCACGAGTTTCCCTATTCTCTTGAGCTTAACTTCACTCACGGCAATCCCTCCGAAAGCCGTTATCTTTTGAAAACATAACATGGGGGATCGTGGAAGTCAATGTTACCCGTTGGGGCTCTCACACAGGTTTTGCATATACCTGTTTGGGATGCTCCTATATCCTATAGCGTATGAAGGCCAAAGTAGCCCCTATGAAGAGGACCACGTTGAACAGGAACAAAAGCAGAACCTCCCAGCTCGCATCGGCGAGGGAAGCGGGGATGTCGGGAGGTTTATCCCTGAACTTCGGGACCTCATCGAAGCTGATCTTGATCTTCCTCACCCTCCTCAATTCCTCCCCTCCGAGGGGAAGGTTAGGGTTGAAGGGATATTTCTCATATGTGAATTGCAGCAGAGCCCGGCGATACTCCCTCGCCTCTCTTAAAAACCGCTCATAATGCCCTATACCGGTGCCGATCAGCCCCTCACAGGCGTTCCGATAGATAACGGTCGGGGATATGGAGGTCAAACTCCGGGCCAGCTTCACCTGATTGAGCTGTCGGTTGCGGTAATCCTCCCAGACCGCAAGCTGGGCGTCAGCAATTTTTACGGAACGTGAAAGCGGCTCCCCGGGCGACCAGTTCCAGCTGAATCCGCCTCGCCCGTATCTCCTAACCACCTCCATCGCCGCCTTCCTTGCCCTCTCGGATACGATCTTCTCATCGGGCAGTTCAATCAACCCGCTTGCCAGCAATCCCCCCGTTCTAGGGATGAACACAACGAGGCATACCCACACCAGAAGCGAGAAAACCAGGCTGACCCTGGAGTTCTTCGTCAAACTGGATATGAACAGCCCAAGCATCGTGAAAACGGAGATGTAGAAGGTTGAAATGAAGGTGATCAGTCCGATCCTCATCCAATTCGTTATCCCAATCTTCGAAGCGCCGAAGATGGAGACGATCAAGGTGCTTGTGCAGATCCCAACTATCAATGGGATCGCCAGGGTAACCGTCGCGCCGATGTATTTTCCCAAAAGCAGGGTTGAGCGCGGAAGGGGATTGGACAGAGAAAGGCGAAGAGTTCCTCTCTCCCTCTCACCTGATATCCCGTCATAGGTGAGCACGAGAGCAGCGAAACTCAGGATAACCCCCACGATGAAGACCCAATCCAACCCCTCGAACCGCCATAGCGCGTAGTTCCCCCGAAGCTTCATCCTCGGCCCCTTAAGCTCAAACGCGTCCACCTCGAAGGCGTTGGGCAGATCTTTTTCACTTCCCTCGGCGATGAATCCCAGCGGGTTTGGCGAGCGATATATCATCTGGTTAGGAGGGAAGCTCACCACCTCGTATAACCCCTTCCCTGCTTTTTCCTTCAAAAGGCGCAAGTTCTCGTTTACGTTCTCGCTGTAGTCCGCAACCAGTTGATGGTAATCACGGACGTATAGCACGCTTCCGGTTAACATCAGGATGACGACCAGGAGAAACGTCAGGGAGAATCGAAGGCTGCGCAGATGATCTAGAAGCTCACGCAGGATGATCTCTCTAACCACTTTTCACCTCACCTCGCTCCTCAGAAAAACGGCGGCCGATCCTAAAAACAAGAGGGCGTTCAGCGAGATCAAGATCGCCAGATCCGGCAGGGCTCGTCTTATGGCGAAGGAAGCGCTTTCCCTCTCAAAGGTGAAAACGGGCATGCCGTTCAGGTCTAAAGGTCCCACCTCATCCCAACTTTTGAGCCTCAGCCTTTTAAAGACGGCTTCACGGGCATCCGAAAAGGCCTTCCACCCCTCATCGAGCCTTCTCCTTTCCTCCGCCGAAAGGGGAGAACCGTTGAACAGCCGGTCGAACAGAGCATCAAGGTTATATCTCCTCCAGATATAGCTCGCCTTCGCCTGTGAGGGCAACTCATCGAGGTTGACCCTGGTGAACCACTTAACGGTTGAGAAAGCGCCTCGCTCACGCATGTACTCCATCAACAGCGGGTTGTCCCCCCCGAGGATCTCCGCCTCCGTGGGAACATCCTCATAGGAGACGGTCACCGTGTTGCCGAGCTGTTTCTCCATCCCCAGGCAGAGGACGCTCAGCGGTTCGGGAGCTCTGTCCAGGTTCACCTTCAGCTGTGAGTAGACCTTAACCTTCTCAAGCTCACCTCTGCGTTTCGTTTTAGCCGTGTTGTACGTGCGCAGCCTCTTCTCATAATCTTTCGTAAGCACATGTCCGCTGGAGATGAAGAGCGTCAGGCAGACGACCAATCCCACAAGCAGGCGGAACGAAAATATGTTGGAGGCGAACTCCTTCCTGGCGATGAGGAGGATAAGCTTCATTGTTTTCTTCGATCTTCGTAATTTATGCGGATTTGAGTCATCCAGATAGATTAGACCCCCTCGATCGGGAGAACCTTTCAAAAATTTCATCGATGAGGAGAGACCTTAACCTGGCTATCGTCCCGAGCATTACCCCGTCGAAGACGGCAGCACATAAAGTGCCGCCCTACGAAAGTGTTACAATGATCGTGAACCATTCCATAACTTAGTGTTCATTTTTATCACCTGTTAAGGGTTAAGGGTAACCGTCCCAACTCCTTGGCTTATTAAAGCCTCAGCTTCCTCTTTTGAGATTGGAACGGTATCTCGGTCAACATTATACTTTCCTGCAGGCAAAAGGTAATACTTGGTCGTCCCCGATCTCTTATCAATAACGACACGCTCAGGTTCTGGAAAATATGCTTTGGAAATTTCACTTTTTAGCAACAAAAGTGTTGTTAATTCCTCCTCGGTTAATAAATCCGGCTTTCTGAGAGCCAAATTGATAAGCCTAATCGTTTCCTCAGGTGGGATGAGACCTACGGTGCTGAGGATCTCCTCAACGGTAGGACAATGTTCCTCCTCATCCTGATTGAGGGAGTTGCCTTCTGACTCAGAAGCCTCTTCTTTCCCCTCGGCTATTTTCATCTCTTCCGTTGTTTTTCCGCTCTCTTCGTTCTCCTGCCCCTCAGATTGGACCTTCTCCTCAGATTGTATCTTCGCCGGTTCCTCTGGAAGTTCTTCCAAGAGCTTTTCTACTTTCTCCAGAAACTTATCAATCTCCTTATCTGAGATACCTTCATCAGGAGCTTTCGTCTTGGAAGTTATCATCTCTGATTTTATGACCTCTTCTGAGGAAGTTTTACCCCTCCCACCAACAGATGAGATAGGCATATGATGAGTTTTCAAAATCACCAGAACGATTATCACCAAGATTGTAAGCGAAAGCAGGATCATTAATCTCTTTGACCTGAGCAGATCCATATCATATCCCCCCTTTGAAGCTCATCAGCGAAGTCCAGGTCCGTCGGCGCCTTGTAAATCCTAGCTGAACTCCTTTCTATCCTTGTAGGAGGCATACTTGAGGCTGTTGCGGATCACATGTACAACACAACCCTGACCTGCCCCCCAAAAACTGGAACAAATTGAGTGGAGTATGGTAGAATATGAGCTACCTGACATCCCTATTGCCGCTTAAATCGTTCCAGTTTGATTCTCCGCACCGTTATCACAACCATCAGGGTCTTGTCCCCATCCAGGGAGATTCCACCAATCCCAATCACCCTCGTTTTGCCGTCCCTTATACTTGTCGTCCCTCGGAGATAAACCCTCCCCTCCTTCGGCTTCTTTTTACCTAAAGCTGCCCTCAGCTGTTCGGAGGTAGTGGGAGGCGTTGTAAACACCTGAAACTCTTCCAGCTTGATGCTTTCCTTCCCAACTCTCGGTATAAAGGATATTGAGTATCCCGCGCTATCGATACTCGCAGGACTTCCCTCCTCGCAACTCAGAACGGATGTGGATATCACCCTGTAGCTCCGGAATTTGAAGATGGGTTGTAGGGCCGAGACAAGCTCGGAGATCTCCTGGGGTGTCTCCCCATGTCCCTCCTTCTTAGAGGCAACTACCAATCGTAAGATAACCTCGACCTCGCTGAGGGGAATATCCAGGGCCTTTATCATCTCCTCGATCTCCGATGTGTTTGGTTCCCCAGGGGATGGCTTCTTCACCCTCAGCAGGATAGAGTTCGATTTCGAGTCAACCATTAAAGCTTTTTTGGCTGTGAGGGTGGGGAAGTTCTCGTCGAACCACTTCCGGATCTCAGAGGCGCTTCGGTAGTTCAACTTTATAAGCTTCACCTCCTCAGCGACCGCCGATACACTCAAAATCAGGGCCATTAAAAACACAGCTGTTTTCGTAACCCTCTCCCATCTCATCTTTCCACCTCCGTTTTGTTCTCCGAAATCACCCAGACGATATCAACGTCAGGGTCTACCGTCGTCATGGTAACGACAAATTCATAATCGGGGATCTCGATCTCAACATCACTTATGGATAGGGAGGGCGCAACTGCCTTGGCAGGCAGCATCCCCTGATTATCCCGAACGCCCGGCATATTGAACCAAAGGGGCGACGTTCCGAGGATCAGGATCAGTGCTGAGAAAGCCATTGCTAATTTGAGCTTACGCCTCCTCCTGCGCTTGTGAAGCCTATCGTAGAACAACCGCAGGTGTTGATCCGAAACATCTGACTTCCTTTCAACTTTAAGCTCATCTAAAAGCTCCACGGAGCCCTTTAACTCATTGAAGATGGAGCGGCATTCGTGGCAAACCCTCAGGTGTTCCTCGATCTCCTTAGATCGAGCTTCATCCATCTCGCCGTATATGTAAGAGAGCATCTCTTCATCCCTTAAGTGTCTTCTCATTGAGAACCTCCTTCAACCGTTTCAATCCTCTGGCCATTCTGCTTTTGACCGTCCCCTCAGGTATACCCAATATCTGGGCGATCTCCTTGAATTTAAACCCCTCGAGATGTTTCAAGATCAAGACCTGCCGCTGCTCGATTGGAAGCATCTGAAGCGCCTTTTCGATCTCCGAGCGTCTCTCCTTTTCGAGCAGCGTCTCATCGGGAGATCGAGATCTATCGGGGAGGTTCAGCGCCTCCTTGCCCAGCGGGCGAAAAATCCTGAGCCATCTCTGCTTCTTACGATATTCGTCAACGGTCAGGTTGGCCGCTATGCTGAATATCCAGGTCTTGAAGGACCCTCTATCGGGGGAGAACCTCCTGATATCGCGGTAAACCCTCAGAAATGCCTCTTGAACTATGTCCTCTGCTTGTTGCGACATCGTTCTGCTAACGAACCTCTTCAGAGCAGGATAATACCGGAGGAAGAGCTCCTCAAACGCCTTCTCCTCCCCGGATATAAACCGTCTGACCAACTCCTCGTCAGATAACATAGATTTGTCCTCGTGAAGGCTCGTTTATGTATACGATTTTACCATGAGAAAGGTTCCCGCACACCGGCTCATATCTTTGCACTTTACCGGATGATATGTTATGATTCTTCCACAAGACCCAAGGGAAGAGGTGATAGGTGTGTCCAGCGTGATCGAGAAACTGGATGTGCTGAGGCGCGTTGGAGCCGAGGAGCTCGTTGATCAGGCCTTAACCAAATTGATACAGATGGAGATTGAGAGGACGAGCTCGGAGCAGGAGCGTCTGAAACGGATTCTATCGGATTTTGAACGTAAATATGGTATCTCCTCAGAGGAAGCCCATCGGAAATTCGAATCCGGAGAGCTTGGAGATAATGCAGATCTCTTCGAGTGGACGGGTATATATGAGATCTACAGGACAAACGAGAACTATCTGAAGATGTTGAAGGGAAAACTCTAATGTCCTCCATAGCCGATTACTACCGTCAAATCTATATCACAGCTATATCACATCCAAAGGTTAAATCCCTTCAAAAACTTCGTGAGGAGATCGACGTTTCAGGTTCAGTGGGAATCTACCGGTACCGGATAACCCTGATCAACGGAGACCTGGTCGAGCTTACAGAGCGGATCGTGCTCCATAAGGGAAAGCCGATCCAATCCAAATACAGATTTCACTGGCAAGACAGCGATGGTCGCCTTAGGAAGAGATGGGATAACGCGCCTCATCACCCCGAGTTAAACGGATTTCCACATCATATACATGATGGCTCAGAGGAAAACGTAAGAAGTCATCCCCCCATTGATGCCATGGAAGTTCTCAATCTGATACTCCAGGACATAGGTTGACGGGCAATTTTAGCCCCTCCAGCGTCAGGACGCCCTTTTCACTTCAGATGCGCCCTCAGAAAAGAGAGAAACGCCCCCATGAAAAGGAACAGACAGAATAAGGCTAAAAGACCGATGTCCAGAATTCCCCTTTGAATTGCATCCGTCAGTGTATATCGCTCGACGAACTTCGGTATGCCTTCGGGATGGACGGGCCTCTGAGATAACCCTTCCTTTATGAGCCAGATGTGTAGGCTGTTTGGGTCTTTTCTGTCCTCCGATCTGATGAATTCCTCAAATATCTCTTTATATCGCTTCGCTTGAGCGATGAAATGTTTATGGCGGACAAATCCCGTCCCGGCCACGGCCTGTAATGCATATTGAAAGATAGCGGTAGGGGAAAGCCTTGTTATTTGAAACGCTCTTTCCACCTGTTTGAACTGACGCTTTAGATGCTCATCCTCCACCCTGCTTTCAGCTTCTCTCCATTCCACCAGATACCTCGCCCAAAGCCGGATCGCTTCGATCTTCGGCGGTTTTTCCGAAGGCGATGCTGCATAAAGCTTCTCATCAGGATACCTCGATTTGACCTCCTGTTGAGCTGATTTCAATCTGCGTGAGAACTCACTGCTTGTCCAAGAGCGTCCCCAACGACCAGCTATCGATCCGAGCGTGTTTGGGGACAACACCACGAGGATCACCCACACTAAAAGCAGTGTCACCAAGCTGGTTGATGAACGGGAGGAGCAGGTGGATACCACAAGTCCCAGACAAAGGAATCCGGTGAGATAAACAACCGACAAAGCTATTATCACGCCGATTCTAACCCAATCATTCCCTTCAAGCTGAACGTCCCCGGAGAGGTTGATAATCAGGAGGTTGACGAAGATGCCAAAAGCCAGTGGAATCAAAATCCCGGCCAACGCTCCAAACAGCTTGCCCAGCAACACAGCTCCTCGCGATACGGGATTGGAAAACACAAGTTGTAATGTCCCTCTCTCACGTTCCCCGGATATGGAGTCGAAGGTGAACAAAATCGCTACGAAACTCATCACCACTCCGACGATGAAGCTCCAGTCCAGCTCGGTGAAATCGGGAAGGTAGTTGTTCCTTCGATATCTGACCGGCGGATAGGAGAGCCGCCACAGCGATTTCCAGAAATAGCGGAATTTATTGTAGCCGACGCCGTAACTGCCGCCTGAACTTCCCTCCACCTTCTTCGGCAGAAGATCGTCACCGCCCTTAGCACAAAAAGCCAGATGGCTTGGGAACTTGTATAACCCTCCAGGACCTTCTATCGCGAGGTCGCTCAGGTTCCCCGCTTTCTCCTTCAACCTTTCCAAGGAGTTACTGACGTCGTTTGAATATTCCCTCAGACGGTCATCATAGTCCTTGATGAAAACGAGGGCGTTCGCCACCATCAACATCAAAACCAAACCGAGAGAGAGCGAAAACCTGAGACTGAGTATGTAATCCAAAAGCTCCCTTTTGATAATCTCCCTGATCATCTAACGTCACACCTCAAAAAGGAGGCATATCCTCCGAGGAAGAGGAGGAAGTTCAGGATGACCAGAAGTAGGATATCGACGCCCGCTCGTTTTAAGCTGTCACCTATTCCCTCGCGTCGTTCGCTGAACCTGGGTAGGTCGGTTATGTCGGCCACACCCTTGTCATCGGCGAACCATTGGCGAGAGGAGAATGCCTTTTTATCGGTAAGATATTGGACGATTTGATCCCGATACATTCTGGCCTGGGCCATGAAATTCAAAAAGTTTCCGAGGTCGGTTTCCGAAAGCACAGCCGTGGCGTTGTAATATGCCGCAGCGGGCGAGATGCGGGAGATGTTCAAAGCCAATCTTGCCTGACGGATTGGGTTTTCGTCCAGATACTTCCTGTAAACCTGCCAGACCTTATCCGCATACTCAACTGCCAGTCTGCATTTGAATCCATAAAACTCCTGGGCTAACCTGACCCCCTCCTCCGATCTGAAACCGTACGCCTTTACGGTTTCTCCCCAGGTGAAGCTGTCCGATCTGGAACTGACGGTCGAGCCGGCGTTAGCCATCTCGAAAGGGGATTTTAACCCCAACTTCTTCAGGAACTCATCCGATTTCGAGTTAAACTCCTTCCAGATCTCCGACGTAGCTGAGGCGACCGTCTCCTCAGAGCGAATGGGGGCGAGTTTATCCACCAGGAAAACGGTGGCGCTTGGGAAAATCAGAACAAGGGTGACCCAGAGGAACATGGCGAACATCAGGGCAGTGCTTGAGCGATGTGTCCGGATTGAAAGGAGAAGCCCCAGAAGATAAAAGAGGGAGAGATAAAGGAGAGAAACCAGAAAGATCAAACCGATACGCGCCCAATCGGCTCCTTTCAGCGATATCCCCGGTGAAAGCTGCATAACCAGCAAGCCTCCGAGTAGGCTCACCATCAGCGGCAGCAATAGACTGACCATCCCACCCAAATACTTGCCGAGTAAAACCGTATCTCTAGGAACGTCGTTGGACAGCATCAGACACAACGTGCCGTCTTCTCGCTCGCCGGAGATCGCATCGTAGGCGAAAAGCAAGGCCAACAAGCTCAAAACGACCTGGAAGACTAACGCAAGATCCACCGATGGGAAGACGCTCATGTATGGGTTGGCAGGGCTGTATTCCTTTGCCCTCATCGGGACGGTACCGACTGAAGCCTCAACGACATTTCCCAAGCGCTTATCCACCCCTTGATTGAAAACGCTCAAGGGTTTAGGTTTCCTGAAAGCCTTCGGCTTATGGTCGCCGCAGAGCTCCGAATACACCTTTATCTTCGACATCTCCTCTTCATATTCCCGAATCGCCGTCCGATAGCTCTCCAACCTGTCGGCGTAATCCTGCGTCAAAACATAACTGCTTGCCACGATCAGCAGGAGACAGACGAGGAAGCCTATCGAGAAGCGGAAGGTCAAGATGTTCGACAGGAACTCCTTTGCCACTATCGTCCCAAGCATCATTTCTTCTCTTTCCTCATCATAAATACAACACTTTCCGCGCTAGTGCATAAACGGATTGCTCGTCTAAACCGCCGGAGGCCACCCTTTCCAGGAGTTCCGAAAATAATTCTTTCATTATTTCACAATATCCTGATGGCTTGAATATATCCCCATAGCGGAGATATGAGCTGAAAGGACATCGTGATTGGCACCAAGCTCTATAGAGGCAATCCGAACACCCCTCCAGCGATCTGATCTCTCTTCCCCTCAAAGTTGAAGCAACCTTACCAGATATCATCTCATCGAAGCTGTTATAGTAGATATTCCCCATTTTAAACTTTGGTTCGTTAACCCAGTAACCACAAGGAAACACATCTCCAGAGGGTGTTACAGCACATATATTTGTCCCTGCCCCACATGGAGTTCTCCAACACATATAGTGTCTTGACGGCTGAATGAAATTCAAAAGGGCTAATCCTAACTCTCTTTCTCGTGGCATTTCACCTGTCGCTTTGTAATAAGGGATGAGAACTTCATCGAATACTTCAAAAAGCCTGTGGGTATATTCCCTTGGTGCCAAAGCATGTATCTTGGAGCCTCTTCCCGCCGGGAGGAGCGGCGTTAATACGAATCCGGTTATCCCGATTTTTAAAAAGAATTCAGCGATCTGTTTCATCCCGGAGACACTTTCAGGAGTTATAACGCTTATTACACCGAATGGTATCCCCTCTTCCCTCAACTTGGCCAGATTCTTCATAATCAGATCCCAGCTTCCTCTTCCATCCGGGAATTTCCTGTGAGTGTCATGATATTTCTTGGGTCCATCTAAGCTGACTCCCAGTCCAATTTGAAATTTCTTAACGAACTCTAACCATTTCTCTTCGAGGTGAAAGGCAAGATTTGTTTGAACTTGAAAATCCAGTTTTTTTGGGAACTTCTCCCCCTTTAACCTTTCAGAAACGTAATAACATGTATGTTCCATTACGTCGAAATTGGTGAAAGGTTCACCACCACTGAACTGCACCGTAACTCTGAATATGGCGTTGTTCAAGCAATATTCTATGATCCTATCTATGAGCTTCTCCGCTACATCGAAAGAGGCCTTATTTGCTTCATTTAAAGGTTTAGCGTCAACATTGCAGTAATCACACCTTAGGTTACACCCATTGGTCAGTTGAAACTCAAAGTATGTCATCCTCTTAAGCTCAGACGGGTTAGGAGGGGTGTAGATTGGAACTCCGTTTCTTCTTGCTATCCCTCTTATATAGAGCTCGCTGCCGATTTCCCAAGTTAGCGGAAGCGAAAATACCTTGTAAAGCTCCGGTGTATCCAAAACGATCCATCCCCCGGTGTCAGGGGATATAGCGATATATCTGTCATTGAAGCGAACCACCCTGATATCTTCTTCCAGTGAAAACCGAGGAAGCAGCTCGGGGTTAAAGATAGAGTACATCCTATCCACCTCCTTCTTTCATATAGAGGATCAGGCCTTTCCTAATAAGCCCCCGGAAAATCCTAATACCGCTTTCCCTTGAGATACCCGCCCTATCACATATTTCAGCCACGCATCTTTCTCCGTTGGATAAAAGTAGGAAGGTGAGGGAACTAGGATCAAGCCGAATCTCTCCGGGCCACATGAGATCTAACAGTTTTATAATTCCCTTATCCACATCAACTTCCAAATCGATCGCTTTATACGGCCTGACTGTCTCATCTATGTCCTCTATTTTCGAAAGCATCGTGGACGAATACGGTTCCATCCGGATTTTATAAAACCACCTTGCCTCCTTGGAACCAGCTACAGGTAGGTTATGATACCTAAGCTTCCCTTCTTCGCTTAGTTTTATAGAGCCGATTATGTAACTCTTTATTTCGTCTTTTATCCTCACAACAGGGGAAGCAGTTGGCCTCACCTTTCTTTTGATGGAGATCATCTCCTCCAGGGTTGACTTTATCCTCTTCCCAACAGCTTTTATGCTAAAGGTTGATAAAACGTGGGTTCTGCACCTATCGGACATTCTCCTCCACAATATGTCATCATCAGAGAGCAAGTTTAAGATATATTTGACTCCAGAGCGCCATTCTAACCTCGGTCCGTTATCGGTTAGGATCGTCTCCATAAGAAATCCTGTTTCCCCATGAAGCACTGTATCTTTGATACCTCCCCACTTTGAAGCAACGACCGGTAAACCACACGATTGAGCTTCGACCTGGGAAAACCCAAAGTTCTCATCATGATGAAGAGTTGGGTTGATAAACAGATCCGATGCAGAATATAGCTCCACTAAAGCGTTGTCATCGAGATAGCCAACGAATATCACTTTATCCGCTAAACCTCTCTTTCGCACAGCCTCTTTTAACTTGTGAGCGTATCCCCACCCGCAAACTCCGAACTCCTTCAACGGGGTTTGATCTGGAGCACCGGCGATGCACAAGACGGCTTCTCTCTCCTTCGTCACCTCCTCGAATATCCTTATCAGCACATATAAGTTTTTCTGCAGGCTTACCCGCCCAGCATAGAACAGCAGTTTACCCTTCTCAGAGATCCCATATTTTCTCCTTATCGATTCACGGTTAACCGATCTCCTGCTAAAAACATCGCAATTTACGGGGAACGGGATCACTTCTGTCATCAGATCACGCTGCTTGACCAATCTATCGAATATAATGAGATCGGAAGAGCATGAGAAAGCCAAACAATCGTAAGGTCTGAGCAGGCCATGGTAGGCAAGTAGCATCAATCCTCCATTAGGCATGTCTCCAAAAGTGAAAATCAAAACGGGGATATCAAGGTGAAGGTTATGTCGAATTCTTAAAGCCTCATATGACCCAACGATCGCATCTACCCGAAAGAGATCAGATTCGTTCTCCCACCCTTTTACCACTTCAGCTTCCGATTCTAATGAGAGCAATAAGTTTTCGAATACTCGCTGGATACTTTTAAGAACAGGAAAATCTTCCAATCGGTTAGGATTTGGGCCGACTAGCGCTACCTTCATTCATTCCCCTCCTTTGGAGGTTTCCGGTATTGTCAAACTCCATCGGCTGAAACGCCGGAAATAAGCAGAGAGAAGATGATGAAACTTCCCCCTCCTAAGAACCCTTATATCTACTGGGTTTCAACGAGGTTTTTCATTATTAATTTGACAGTACAGAAGTTTCCCCTTCTGGCTGTGGAACTACTCCTGTGTTTAGCCAACTGTTATTCCAACTCTGGTTCCAATTCACCCACTCTGGAGCGATCCCCTCGCCCATCTCGCCTCTCAACACCTGCTCGATGGGCATGGTCTCCAATATCTGAGGTTTCTCATACGCCTTTTCCATCCTGTTACCTCCTTATGCAAAGCTAGGGCCCCGGATATTGAGGCCCTAGCTGATCGTTTTATCCGGGAAACTCACCCTCCTGAACAAGCTCTAACTCGGCGAACCTATTGATCAGTTCCCTGACATCTTCCTTAGCGATATCAAGATCGACATCATAGATCTCCGCTAGCTTTCCGGCTATCTCCTCAGCAGTATGTTTCCCATCGCACATCTTAAGCACCTCTAGAGCGGTGGCGTTTATCCTGTGAACTTCACCTCTGGCATAGTTGTATATTATCGCTTCTCCCTGAGCTTCCTCTCCCAATTCCTTCACATCTATCCACGGATACATCCCGGGTTTCTGAATCATTCCCCTTCACCTCCTTCAGGGATTTCTATCCCTGGTTGCAAAACCGATTCTGTATTGCTCCAATTGGACCAATTAGGCCAATTAGACCAGTTAGGCCAATTAGACCAATCACGCCATTCCGGACTTTGACTTTCCTCATTTATCAATATCTGTTCGGCAGGTATAGTTTCCATTACCCGCGGTTTTTCATATGTCTTCATCTTTCTTACCTCCTTGCCTCCAATTGTTCAAGTTTTCGGAACTTCAACGAGTCCAGGATCTCCAAGGGTTTTTCCGATAAAGCTGTTAAAATTTGTCAGTCAGCCAAGAAAACTTATCCTTGCAAATTTCCACCACGTTCCATCCAATCTCCTCACAATCCGGGCCTGGTATTGGAAATTCCTTCCAACTTCTCGGTCTACCGGCAACAGCCTCTTAGAGAAGAAAACTTCTGCTTTTCCTCCGCTTTGCATCTCCCTCCAGATGTATATGACTTTCTCAAACTTCGCTATCGCCCTGACCTTCTCCAGCAGTTGTAGGCAGGTTTCCTCCGGCGGCTCAAGCTGAGGCAATTCCCTTGCCAACGCCAGCGTCTCCTCGAGCAGTTTAAGCTCCCCCGAGCACTCCTTACAGGTCGAAAGGTGTTCCTCGATCTCCCTCATCTCCCCTGATGGCAAATCCGACTCAAGATACCACGATAGTAGCTTTCTGCATCTTTCGCATCTCATCGCTTCATCCTCCCTATCGGCATTTCGCCGGATTTCAGGTAGGGGGTAAGCATCTCCTTCAAAGCCATCCGTGCCCGATGAAGACACGATTTTACCGCAGGGACGGACATCCCTGTAACCTGCCCTATCTCCTCGTAGGAGAGCCCCTGAATCTCACGAAGCAGGAACACCTCTCGCTGTTTCCACGTAAGGCGAAGGATAGCTCCCTCCAAAACTCGTCTCATCTCCCTCCTCACCAGCTCCTCATCCGGCGTCCTGCCCTCCCACAGCTCCTTCGGTTGAAGTTCCGCCCTCTCATCTATGGGGATGGTCTCGACCCTCTCCCGTCTGCGGATCTCCTCCAGGCAGAGGTTGCGGGCGATCCGGTAAAGCCATGGGGAGAAGCTGAGCGACTCGTCGAACCTCTGAGCGTGACGGAAAACGCGGAGGAAGGTCTCCTGGAATATATCCTGCGCCCTGTGGAAATCGCCCAGCATCCTGAGGATGAAGCTGAAAAGCGGCTTTCGATATCTGGCGAAGAGCATATCAAACGCCTCCACTTTCCCCTTTTTGAGCTGAGACATCAGTTCCTCGTCCGAAGGTTGATGGGACACGGCGTTTACCCTCTGAAAAGCTGTTCCATACTCTAATATGCAGGGGACGAGGAAAAGTTTCGCGAACGGGAATTTTAGATCCTCCTGAAGAAGCAGAAGCTCAGCATGAAGAAAAGCCCGTTTAAAAGGAGCAGAACGGACATCCTGATCATTACCCCGTCCAGGATCTCACTGATCTCCGGCAGTTTGTCCTCGAACTTCGGTATGGAACCGTAATCCACCACCCTTTGGATCAGGGGTCTCATCTTATTCCAATCCTCGATAAAGGAGTCAGGGTTAAAGGGATAGAGAGCTAAAAGCGTCTCCCTCAGATTCCTCCGATAATCTCGGACGCCATCGAGGAAGCTTTCATAGTGAACTACCCCCGTCCACGCGAGTTCCTCAATGGAGATCATGTAAAGCGCTGTGGGTGAGACCGAGATCAGCCGACGAGCAGGTTCCACCTGTCTCACCTGATCGTCCCAATATCTGTTGTAAACCTCGTATATCGCCTCAGCGAGAGCTAATGCCCTGCCGAGGGATTCCCTGGGGGACCATCTCCCGCTGAGCGGTGTGCCCGCCACATCGGGATGTTGCGATTCATACTCCCCCTTGGCACGTTCATAAGCGGTCCGCATCTCATCACTCACCTTCTCCGGGCTCGGAAGAGGGGACAGCCCGCTTGCCAACACCCCTCCCGTGTTGGGAAGCAGTATGCTCGAAATAGCCCATACCAGAAGGAGGATCATCAGACCGGTGGACGGCTCGTCAACCAGGGATGCAGGGTACCCCCTGCCATTGCCGCCGTCATCACGACCATCACGAGGGCAAACCTAAGGGAATGGAGATGGTCGAAAAACTCACGCATCCATATCATCCTTATCATGGCTCACCTTGTAACCACAAGGCATTGCTAAGTTGACAAGTAATCGCTGTTTTGGTATACTGAGTTCAAGAGATTTAAGACTTAAGGTATCATCTTGCGATTATATGAAGTTATCTGGAAAGATAAGTTTGTTAATAAAATCTCCGAAAAACATAACATAACGACCGATGAGGTCGAAGATGTTTTGTTTACAAATCCCTTAATTCGCCGAGCAGAGAAAGGGCGAATTAAGGGAGAAGATCTATATGTGGCTTACGGTCAGACGAGAGCTGGCAGATATTTAGTGGTCTTTTTCGTCCGTAAACGTTCAACTTCTGCTTTGCCTATTACAGCTCGTGATATGACTCCATCTGAGCGGAGGTATTACAATGAACAAAGAAAAACACATTGACCCAATCCCAGAGGAATTTAGCGATTATGAAGAGGCGGCCGAGTTCTGGGATACCCATGATACGACGGATTATCTTGACGAATTTCAAACGGTTGATGCCATTACCGAATTCAAAGGCAGACGTTACGAAGTGGAGCTCGATGAGGAGATCGCCCTCAAACTTCAAGCTCAGGCGATCCGTAAGGGAACCACGCTTAGCCATCTGGTAAATGAGCTTCTACGTGCACATCTTTCCACCCTTATCTAACCGGCCTTCTGACGAAGGTGACGAATCCCGATAAGAAGAACAGGAGGTTTAACAGGGCCAGGATCATCATCCCATGCGATGCCCGAATCACCGCATCGCTCAACCTCTCCCGCCTGTAGACGAACCTCGGTATATCCCTTAAAGGTTGAGCTTCCCTCCACCACCGGCTCAGATACTCCTCCAGGGTTTTGCGACCCAACCTCCCCTCCATCTCCACAAGCTGGTCGTATGTGGGGGCTTCATCCAGGTTCATCCTCGTGAAAAACTTGAGCGTCGTGAGCCCTCCGTTTCGCCTCGCATACTCGATTATCTCCTCCCTATATCTCCTCGCCTGCTCCATGAACCGGGAGCGAAGGTCGGGATCGGTTCCGGAGAATATCTCCGATATCCTGTAAAACAGCCATCCCGGGGAGAGGGATGCCAGCGCGTCGGATAAAGATCTCTGTCGTTTGAGCTTCCTCTCGTAATCCACGTAGATCTCCCATTTCCTCCGGGCATATCTGAGTTTAAGGGGCATGATGAACCCGATCCCTTCAAGATACCAGATCAGGTTCTCACGAGGCGCATACCGTATCTCCAGTGCGTAAGGCAGATCGCCCGACCAGATCGAACCCTTCATGAACCTCCATAGATCCTTAGGTCTCCTGTATTTTCCTGCCTCGTCCCATATCACCTTCCACATCTCCCTGTTGAGCGCCTCGACCTTCGCATCCACCGTCGAACGATCCTGGATCGGACGAAGCTGTCCCGCCAGATACATCATCCCGTCCGGAAGCAGAACCACGAGCGTCAACCATAGAAAGAGGGAGACCATCAGCGAAGTTGATGAGCGTGAGGATCGAGCTGAGATGAAAAGCCCTAGCGTTACCCAGAAGGAGAGATAAAGCAGGGAGGAGATGAAGATCAGACCGATACGTACCCAGTCCTCCCCGTTTAAGGGAACCGAGGGAAGAAGGAGGACGATCAGCAATCCGGAAAGCAGCCCGAAGAGCAGCGATGCCGTCAAGGTGGCCATTCCACCCAGGTATTTTCCCAGCATCAGCGTTCCCCTAGGAATCGGGTTTGAAAGGGAGAGCGAGAGGGTCCCTCTCTCACGCTCCCCTGAGATCGAATCGTAAACGAGCAGCACGGCCAGCAGGCTCAAAACCACCTGTATCACACGCGCGATATCAATCGGCGAGAAAACGGCGAGCAATGGGTTGTCACCACCCTGTAAGGAGAGAAGCTCGTGGGGGACATCGTCGTATGAGATCATCGCCGCATCGCCCACCTCCCCCTCAACTCCGATGCACATAAACCCCAGCGGCGAAGGAGGACGGTCGATTATCGGCCTCAATTGTGAGAAGACCTTGATCCCCTCCAACGTCTCATTGTGGCTCTGGAGGTTTTTGACGTATCGGCTCTGGCGCTGGAGCGTGTTCCCCCTCAGGATGAAGACGCTCGATATGATGAGCGCCTCACAGAGGATCACGGCGACCAAAAATCTCGCCGTCATGATGTTAAGGAGAAACTCCTTACGTATCAGCGTGAGAAGCACCTCTCAGCTCTCCTTCCCGCGGACGGTTATTCTACCGGTCCCCGTCACGACCGCCATGAGCCCGCTTCCGAGGCGGACGTTGGCGTAGAGCCTCCTCGAGTCACCCCACGGTCCAACCCTGACCGGGGGCTTCCACATTATCTCCCCCTCCTTCGTCTCGACGCTCAGCCCGCAGTCGCTGTACCGATCTAAAATCAGCTCGATATCCCCCTCCTTGGAGATGATCTCGTAATTCCCGGCGGGCATCGCAGTGAGCTCCGCCACAATCCTCCCTTTATGCGTGGTGGCCTTCAGCCTTGACGTGCATACATCCCTGAGATGAAGTTCTCCCTCAAGCGATTGAGCCCAGCATCCACCGGAAAGCCTTTGAACCTCTATATCACCTCCCACCGTGCGCAGCTCGACATCGCCGCGTACCCTCTCAAGCTTCACCTCCCCGAAGAGCGATTCGACCTTCACATCCCCTTCGACGCCCTCGAGGTGCACATGAGTGCTCTCCTCCGGAGGGCCGACGTTCACTTTTCCCGATGCTCCCTGACGATAACCTCTCTGCCGCCTAAACTCAACTCCCCCTCTACTCCCTCACTGTGAACGACCGTTGCCCTTCCGCCCAACTTTACACTTGCTCTCAGATCAAGCCTGTGATAAAATATCAGCGAATTCTCCCTTGGAGGATGCTAGATGAGAAATGAGAGGGGCTTATCATCGCTACAGATTCTGGCAGGTATAGTTGTGGTGCTGATCGTCCTCGCCGTCTTCGTCGCGCCGAGGATCCTGAAACAATCGGAGAGGGCGATGCACGCCAAGGCGTCCGAACAGATAGAGATGATAGGCATTGCACTTGACCTTTATGCCAAGGATAACGGGGATTATCCGACCACTGAGCAAGGCCTAAAGGCCTTGTGGCAAAAACCTGAAGTTCCCCCTATTCCGATAAATTGGAACGGTCCCTATATCGACGTTCCTATAACAAAAGACCCCTGGGGACGGGATTACATCTATATCAGGCCGGGGTTGAAAAACAGATATACCTATGATCTCATATCATACGGAAGCGACGGAATGGAAGGCGGTAAGGGAACGGCCGAAGACATAACAAACTGGGTCAATATCACCGAGTGAACCTGAAGCGGAAACGATCTGTCTCATTCAATCCAGGCGGGCCTCAGCCTGGATTTTTCCGTAAGAGATGATATCATAGTTCCCATTCCTCAAAATGTCGCCAATCGTATTTTGGCTCCCATCCCAACAGCCGCTGTGCCTTGCGGATGTCGAACACCGAGGCGAAGGGATCAGTCTCGAAATAAGCGGGATCCTTCACCGGAGGGGGATCGCCGTAGATCCTACGGAGCACCTCCAAGGTGGGGATGGGATAAAAGGTGTTACGGGCGGTGAGAAAGAAAACCTCAAATGGATATTCCTTTTCCGGCCCAAAGCGGTAATTCGCCGCCGCCAGGCAGGCGCGGGCCACATCCCTTACGGCGATATAAGCGCCGAACCAGGGTTTTTCATCTATGACACCCTGACGCGCGCGGGCGACGACGCGGGCTGCTGCCTCCTTAGAGCGCTTCAGCCAGACCCAGGCGTACCTCAACGAGATGACCTCCAGCCCATAGGCCTTCGCGTAGTTATCGCCGATCCGCTCCCCGAAATGCTTGGATAGGCTGTAGGTCTCATGAGGCCAACAGGGGTGTTCCTCGTCAATCGGCACGTAGAGCGGCTTGAGCGGAACGTTGTGGATTCCGAAGCCGGTGCTTGATTCGCTGCACCCATAGACTACCCTGCGGACGCCGTTCAACCTCGCGGCCTCGAACACGTTAAAGGCGGTCATCATGTTTACACCCATCACCTTCTCCGGCGGGTCGCTGAACGGATCTGGGATAGCCGCTAGGTGTACCACCTGATCGAACCCCTGTAGGGTCTTGCATGTGGCCTGGAAATCACAGAGGTCCACCTCGACGAACGGGACATCTATCTTCGGCGGGCGTATGTCCACCGAGACGACCTCGTGACCGGCGCGGATGAACTCATCGCAGACATAGGTGCCGATGGCACCGCTGCCACCGGTGATAGCAACGCGCATGATGGAAAACCCCTCCTTTATTTTATCTCCACGGGGATCATCTTCCTCTCCCCTTTATCTATGACCCAAAGCCTGATCATCTCGCGTCCTTCGCCCTCCATAATTTTCGTCAGCGATCGATTGAGCTGGTTGAGGTTCGATACGTTCTCACCTTCGACGCCTACTATGACCATCCCTGTTTTAACGCCTGCAAATGCCGCCGGCCCGCCTGGGATGACGTGCGTGATCAGAACGCCGTCGTGAACATTATCCAGGTTGTATTTTCTCCTAAGCCGTCCCGTCAGGTTTGAGCATTCTATCCCTAATCTCGCTAGGACCGGCAGCTTGGGTTTAGGCTGTCCGGTGTATATCTTGGGCATCTCGCCTATTTTTACTCTGAGCTCCCTGATCTTGCCGCCGCGAACGACCTTGAGATGAGCCCTCTTGCCGACGGGAGTATTCGCCACATCGAGTCGGAATTCCTTCAGGCTTTTTATGGGTTTACCCTCATATTCAACTATGATATCCCCCGGCTCAACGCCGCCTCTAGCTGCCGGAGATCCGCTTAGCACCTCCATCACGCGAATCCCGATCTTGTAGTCGGTTGGGACGGAGAACCTTGCCATCTCCTCTCCCGACACCTCGCGCATTCTCACACCGAGCCATCCTCTTATGACCCTGCCGTGTTTGATTATCTTCCGGCTGACCATCGCCACGAGATTGGAAGGTATAGCGAAACCCGGCCCTTCGACCAGGAGCGGCCCGGGAGTGCGGATCATCGAGTTCACCCCGATCACCTCACCCCTGGAGTTAAGGAGGGGGCCGCCGCTGTTACCTTTGTTCACCCACGCATCGGTCTGTATGTAATCCTCATACCTTATCGTTCGATCGAACATGGCATATCTGAATCCCGATCTCCCTTTAGCGCTGATGATGCCGAAGGTGACGGAGAAATCCAAGTTGAGTGGGTTGCCGATGGCGATGGCGAACTGACCGACCTTGACTTTGTCTGAGTCCCCAAGTTTAAGCGTTGGGAAGGGTTGATCGGCGTCGATCTTTAACACCGCCACATCGGTGTTGTGATCCGTGCCGACCACCTTGGCCTTGAACCTTCTGCCGTCGAAAAGGGTTACTTCGATTCTCTCCGCACCGCTTATCACATGCTCGCTGGTGATTATGTAGCCGTCCTGGCGAAATATGAATCCCGCGCCGCTGACCTCGGGTATGATCTGCGGTCTTGCCCTTTCCTCCTCAGGCGATTTCCATTCCGAAAAATCTATGAAGGTGGGATGGACGTTTCTGGCCGTGATCGCCACCACGGCAGGACGAGCATGCTCCACTATCTTCACCAAGGCCCTCTCAACGGACGCCAGCAGGGCGAAATCCGGATCCTCGACACCTGTCCCGATGGCAGATTGTGGTTTCACCGTGGTGCTCCCACAGCTCCCCAGGGCGAGGGAGATGATCATAAGCATAAAGATCAACGTTCCCCCGCGTCTAATCCCTCTCAATTTTATCACTTCCCCTCCTCTTTGAAAGGCCATTTATGGTCATTGAGTCATTTGGCTACGCCGTCATTCAAACTACAAATGACCACAAATGACATTAATGACAACAGACGACGCTTTTCTAGTCGGTCAGATCGAGCTTGTACAGCTCCTTAGGGTTATCCCAGAACCACCTCTTTATGATGAATATGGCGTCATCAAATCCCATAAGTCCCCTGTCGATCCTCCTCGCCAATACCCTTGCTATATCCTCCTTGGCCATAAGCAAGTGGCCGTAAACCTTCTCGAGGGGGCAACTGTAATCGCCGCCGAAGGCGATGATCTTGTTAATGGGTACCAGATCGATCCATTCATCCAGGGCCGAACAGGTCATCTCGGGCGAGATGATATGACACCAGCACAGGTTCAGCCAAACGTTCTGGTTGTTTTTGCCTATCACGCCTGTGTCTCTCACCCAAGGCATGCCCATATGATACAGGTCGAACCTCGTCCTGGGATGACGCGGGAAGACGGGGATCATATGTTTCGGATCGAGCACGCGGAAATCGCCCCACATCCCGGCATGTACGGCGACGACCATATCTAGGTCGGCACATATCTCCATGATCTCGTTCAGCAGGTAGTCGTAAAGCGCCTTCAGATTAGCTCCCTTCCCGCCGTTCAGGATCTTTTTAAACGCCTCCTCGGCGGCCTTTCTGTCTGGAGGATCGTTGGGCTGAGCTCTGGTCTTCAATCCGATGGCGCCCTCCGATTTCCATCTCTCGATCCCTTTTCGGGCGAGTTGGAGATAGTCATCCAGATCCCTCACCTGCACGTTCAGGTTCTCAGCTCTCCTCTCGACCTCCTCCGCGGATCGAACTGAGGCATATGTGTCCATGGGCATAAGCGGTATCAGGTAATCCAGGTCATAATCGGTTCTTCCAGCTTGGGTCAGTACCGCCCTGATATGACACTTATCCCACAGGATCCGCTTATATATCCCCTGGGTGTTCTCAGCCATCATCCTTTCGGATATGGCCATGTAGTTGTCATCGGTTATATCGTCGAACCCGTAGAACTCCTTGACCGCTATCAACGCCGGCCGTGCATATGAGCCATATCTGATAAATTTAAAGAAGGGCTTGAAGATCTTCCACCTCTCCTCGATCGGTTCTTCGGGATTTATCATCCTCTCATAATCCTGTGGGCTCATGCCGGCGGAGATGAAATCCGTTCTGGTATAGTGTGAAAACAGGGTCATCACGTCCACCTTGAATCCCACCCGGACCCTTTCGGGTGGCAGATGCTCATGAGCATCTATCACCTCGATCTCCGCCATAAACTCAAGCAGCTTCTCCTCGGTGGAGGAATATCTCATCATCGGCCCTCCTTGAGGGATTTCAGTCGAAAATATACCACAGCCCCCCTCCACAGTCAAGTAGGGGCGAGGCATTTACAAGGAGAATGCCTCGCCCTTATTAGCTGATATGCAGCAGGAGCTTAGCTATCTCGAAATACACGGCCAGTCCCACCACGTCGACCAGGGTCGTCACCAGCGGACCGGAAACGACAGCGGGGTCGAACCTGAGTTTTCGGGCTATGATCGGCAGGAAAGCCCCTGCCATGGTTCCTATGAGTATGACGGCCACCAGGGCGAAGGCGACCGTGAGGGCGAGGGCGGCGTTATTCCCCACGAGCCACACAGCCCTGAGTATAGCGATGAAGCTCAGGATCCCTCCCAGGAGCAGTCCGGAGCTCAGCTCCTTGTAGAAGATCCTAAAGGTATCCTTAAGTCCGATCTCACCCTTGATGGCCAGTTCCCTTATGATCATCGCAGCGGACTGTGCGCCGGCGTTGCCTCCTGAATCGATCAACATGGGTATAAAATAGGCCAGTCCCACGACCGCTTCAAGCGCATGGGAATATGCCTTGAGCACCGTTCCGGATATCGCCTCCAGAAGCAACAGCACCGCCAGCCACACCACCCGTTTCCTGACCAGAAGTGGGATTGAAGCTTGGAAATAGCTGATGTCTATCGTCTCGAGGGCGCTTATCTTCTGGATATCCTCATCCGCTTCCTCGCTCAACACATCCATGACGTCGTCGTATGTGATGATTCCCCGCAACCGTCCCGTGCCGTCCACAACAGGTATGACGTCAAGGTCGTATTTCTTACAGATACGGGCGACCTCCTCCTGATCCATATCGACGTCGACGCTGATCACCTCGGTTCGCATCAGCTCTCCCACCTTGGCCGTCGGTGGAGCGAAGACCAGATCTTCGATGTGCAGATATCCGACCAGAACGCCGTTTTTATCGGTGACATACGCGTATCGGATGGTCTCCTTCTTATCGGCCATTCTCCTGAGGTGCTCTATCGCCCGCTGAGCGGTCATGGTTTCCTTAAGCTCCGCATACTCGGTGGTCATCAACCCACCGGCGGTATCCGGCTTAAACTGTATCAGCTCGACCACGTCCTTCCGCTCCTCTTTTTTCAGAAGCGGCAAGAGCTTGGCGAACACCTCCTCCGGCAGCTTTGTCATCAGATCGGCCCTGTCATCGGGCGACATCTCATCCAGCAGTTTCGCCTGTCTAACGCTATTCAACTTCCCTAAGATCTCCTCCTGGACCTCGCCTGGCAATTGCTCGAAGGTCAAGATTGCTTTTTCCTCGTCAAGGAGGTTGAATAACCTGAACCTCTCATCCTCATCCTCAATCCGTGATATCAGGTCGGCGATCTCGCTCGGATGCGCCTCGCTCAGGAGAGAACGGATCGTCTCCACCTCGCCGGAGTCGAGAAGCGGCATAAGATCCCCCGGTTCGAGAGATCTCCTCTCCACCATCGTCAACGCCTCCTTTCATGTTCTTGTCGTATCCTGGAGCTCCAGTCGATCCCCGGCGAGGAACAGACGGGGTCAAAGGGCAGGACAGATCAGGCAGGGATGAATCAACAGATCATCTTCGTTCCATCCCACCTCCTCTTTGAACCCCGACGTTCCGCCGGGGTATTACACACCGATTGCTAGAATCGCTTTCCATCTCTGCCTTGTCTACCTCCTGAAAGATAGATTGGTTTTTCGGCGGAGAATTATATCATTTCACACCCTAGGTTTGCAACGACAAGCGCCCCTATGAGAGGGCTTTTTTAATGATTTGGCATAATCGAGCATAGGTAGGGGCATGCCCCTGTGCATGCCCTCGATTCTGGCAGGCACGGGGGCCTGCCACTACGGTGTCGGTGAAAAGCGTTGAAAACCCCTAGCCCCTATGATATAATTTTTATAAACATCACACCGACTGAGGGTGTGGGGAAGCGAGATGAAGAGAATTCCCCGAGATCATCCTCTTATAAAGCTGTTTCGGTGGGCGATCGATAGGGCGGTTTATACCTCTTCCACCCAATGCTCAACGGATGTGGAGAACTATCTCTGCGATGAGGTGCTGGCGAAGTTCGTCCACATCGACAACCTCTACATGATCAGGGATTCAGCCGGCAGGAGGGTGACGGAGATAGCCGAGATGCTGATGGAAGGCGAGAGGATCCCCTTAGGCGATTCCACCTTGAGGGAGATCACGCTCCACCAGTACATAGGCGATTATGCCCTCTTCATCGCCGGCCTCTTTCCAGAAAGCCTCAGGAGGATACGTAAAGGAGCGAATAGAGATTACCTGTTGATGACCCTCGACTCCATAGTTGTGCCCTTTGAGTCGCCTCTGGATTACTACATAGAACGAGGACGCTCATCCTACGGGAAGGTTTCCAAGTTCTACGTCGGTCTGGACGGCGGGAAGTTCATGCTGTTTTCGGATCTCTCCTCCCGTTTCAGATCCTACGTCCAATTGATGAGCCTGATACGCTTCTATCTGGAGTCGAGCCCACGATTTCAGGAGATCAAGAGGATTATCACCGGCTGATTGGAGTGGGATCAGTCGGGCTCGTCAAGTGGGATACCATACTGTTTCATTTTCCGCCATACCGTGACGCGGTTGACCCCGAGGGGCCTAGCAGCTTTTGATCCTCATACCACCAACCTCAACAGGCTGTAAAGTCCCAGAAGGGAGATAATGATGCCGCTGATGATCGGCAGCTTCATGAAAAACCGATTAAATCTCCCGCCGATCGTCATCTCGGCTATCCTTCCTACGTTGGCGGCAGTGATCGCTATGGTCGTTATGGTAAAGGCCACGCCGAGGCTGAAGATCAAAACCAGGATCAGCCCCCTGTTGATCTGGCCAGATGAGATGGCCGAAAGGAGGACAGCTATACCGGCAGGGCAGGGAACCATGCCCGCCGAAAACCCCATCAGGATCAGTTGTGGATATCTATATCCATGAGGGTGATCGTGATCATGATGTATATGCGGATGGGAGTGGTATCTCCCCTTAATCCCTCCGTAAAGCACCCATATGCCGACGCCCAGGATCATCAGCCCGGCGATTAACCGGAAAGAAGTTTGCACCGGCCCGACAAATGCCTTCTCGGAGACGAATTTGAAGATCACCCCCAGGACTATAACGCTGAACGTGTGGGTGAAGGCGGTGATAAGTCCCAGTATAACGGCATCCAGCGTTCTGCCGCTTGTTCCAACCAGATAGGCGGCGATAACGCTTTTGCCGTGGCCCGGCTCAAGGGTATGAAGCATACCCAACAGAAAGGCCGTGCTGAGGTAGATCTTCGATATATCCATTATTTCGCTTTGACCTCACCCCAGACCGTCGCCAGTTTCGATTCGGGTTCGACGGCCAGGATCAACTGTTTAAGCCCGTTCATCAGCTCTTTGATCTCATCTTGAGAAAGCGCCCTGCTGAATATCGCTACTTCGTCGACATTCCCTGAAAAGAAACTGGATCTGGAATTATTGGCATATCCGCAGCCGATGGTCAGCGGCTCATCGTCCACCCTGTTTATGGGAGCAGCCGAGGCGGAGGAGCCGAGAAATTCGCCATCAACGTAAAGCTTAACCTGTTGTCCATCGGAGGTACCCGCAACATGATGCCATTGGTTTACCTTCAACACCGGTTTCCCGGCATATTTCGCCCTTTCGCCCTTGATTGAGACACAGAAACCTATATCCCCTGTGGAACCTCCCAACAGAAGGAGAAACTGGTATTGATCCATAGCCGGCGTCCAGTTGCCTCTCGCCACCACCCTCGCCCAGTTAGCCCAATTTTTCACCTGCACCCAGGCCAAAACGGAGATCTCCTTTTCGATCGAGTTTAAGCTATCTGAGGCCGGGACCTCGACGTAACCCGATCCGTTAAACTCCAGTGCCTTTCCGAATTTGCCTTTCACCCATTTGGCTCCGGCGATCTGCCCGTCGTTTCCGTTCCCCGAAAGGTCCTTTAACACCTCCCCCTCGCCCTCATCGAAGAGCCACAGACCGACGAGTCCCTCGCGCTCGATCGCCGATCCGGTCTGGACGAGTGCAAGCATCAGCAGGACCGAAACGGATATCTTCCACATAGTCATCACCCCCTTGCTGGCTTCTCCTCGTATTCTATCACAAACGACATTCCCGTTCAAATGGATCGGCAGGAACTCACTTCAACACACGGTCATTGGGGCTGAAGGCGACTGACCCGAATTACGGCGAACCTTTTCGTTTCATCCCCTGTCTTAAACCTCTCATCGATTCTATAACCTGCCACCCAGACGATCTCCCCCTCGCTCAGTAAGATCGGCACCTTATCCCTTAGTTCCGGAGGAACCTTCTCGTCGATGAAGAGATCCTTCACCTTTTTATTGCCTTTCATCCCTAACGGTATAAACCTGTCTCCGGGACGTCTGTTTCGGACGATCAGAGGCGGAGAGAGCTTATCCAGATCCAGGACGGCGGTATCCTCTCCTCCCACAAACTCCGGCTTTACATCCACAACCTCAGTCGTTATCCTCAACCCCGCCTCCGGTATCTCCACCTCACCCGGCAGATCGAGCGTATATCGATAGGGAGGGGTGCTCTTTTGAGGGCATACCGTAGCTATAAGCTCGGAGTATCGCCTTTTCACCTTAACGCCGGGAAGATCCACCTCCGAGTTGGGTTTCTCCCCGGAGATAATGTGCAGGACGGAATTGATATGCGTCAGATCTATATTCAGTAGGTCACCTTTTGTCATCTCGATCGTGCGCCTTATGATCCTCCGCTTGATAGCGATATGTAGTTCGTTGAACCCCCTAATGGAAAGCCTCACATACGTTTTTGTCCGCTCGATCAACCTTTGGTTCAGCTCATCATCGGCGATCTGGGAAAGGAGATCGTCCTCGGTGGCCAAAACCTCCCCCGTTCTGGCCAAAACGGAGGAGATATTCGGGTTGTATCGGGCTAATATGGGTATGAGTTCCAGTCGAATTCTATTTCTGGCATAGATAGGCTCAAGGTTTGAAGAGTCGATCCTGTAGCTTTGACCGATCTCGGCAAGGAACTCATCGATCTGTCTCCTGGAGATCCTTATAAGCGGCCTTATGAAACGGCTTGCTCTGACGGGCGGTATCCCCGAAAGCCCGCGCATCCCACTCCCTCGGATAAGCCGCATCAACACCGTCTCAGCCTGGTCGTCGGCAGTATGCCCCAGGGCGATCTTAGAGGCACCTATAGCATCGGCGGTTCGCTTGAGGAATTCGTATCTCACTTTCCTGGCCCCCTCCTCTTCGGAGAGGCCCGTCTCTTCGATGAACTTCGGCACGTCTATCCGCTCGATGGTGATCGGGATCCCGAGCTTACGGGCTGTTTCGGCGACGAACCTCGCATCTTCCGCGGATTCTTCACCTCTGAACCGATGATCCAGGTGAGCGATGTGCAGGGTGATGTTCAGCTCCCCTTTGAGTAGATCGAGAGAGCGTAACAGCGCCATTGAGTCCGGTCCGCCTGAAACGGCGATCAGCACTTTATCCCCACCGTGGATCATCCCGTACTCTCGTATCGTCTCCCTAACTTTCCTGATGAAATCCTTGATCTTTCCCGGCATGGTTATCAAAAATCAACGTTTAGTTATTAAGCGTAGCGGTTATCCGTGGGGCTTCCCCTGAAAAATTGTATCATAATTCAGGTGAATTGGAAAGAATCGGCGGGAAAGGACAAGGGGTTTTCAACGCTTTTCGCCAGCGCTGTAGTGATAAGCCTCCGTGCCTGCCGGACTCGAGGGCATGCACAGGGGCGTGCCTTCTATCATGCCTGATTATACCAAATCATTGAAAAGCCCTGGGGAGAGGACGCTTGATATTCTCCCCCATTTGTGGTATATTAGCTTAAAGCTAAGGCCCGATTCCGGAGGAAGGATGTGGACTTCGTCATAATTGGAGGGTCAACCAGGATCGAAATTCAAACCGATTCCGCCGGTATCCGGATGATAAGTTTTCAGAACGCCCAAACCGGAACCGAATACCTACATCCGCCCGCTCAATCTTGGGCCTCCTATGTCGGTAATCCCTTTGCCATCAAGGTGCTGCGCGGCAGATTCTTCGGTTCCTATTTCGCCCAGCGACATTTCCAGGTTATTGAGGCCATATCAACGCCGGAAGGAGGACTCAGCGCGAGGCTGACCTGCAAGGAATTGCCGTTGAGGATGGAGCTCTTCGTGGAGCCGATATCGGTTGGTATACAGTGGACGGCGACGCTATGGAACGAGGGAGACGAACCGATGGAGATGGAGATCTACCTGCCGATGTTCCTCCGATCGGTGGTCGACTCGATTGAATCCGATAGGGTTCATCTGCCTCAGATAGCTGGGCTCACCATACCGGCCGGCGAAAGATATAGACAGAGCTATATCGGACAGCTCGCCGCCCCGTTTTTGATTCAGGAGGGCAATAACGAGGGGTTTTACATCCTAGATGAGAACAGGAACGATCTACTGGATGAATCCGCCGTCGAGGAGAGGCTCAGATCGGGAGAGAATCCGTTCTCGATGCGTTCCTTTATCTCAAGCGATCGTTTCGCGGCGGGAGGCGGAGAGGCTTGCCTCGGCCATTTCGTCTCCGAGATTCACTCCGTCTACCTTCGCCCGGGTCAACGCTCTACGCTCGGGCCGATCCTGGTAGGGGCGTTCACCGGATCGAGATGGCGGGCGTTAAACCTCATCAGCACACGGCGATCAGGCCTGCCCTTTCGCAATTCACCGGAGTGGTTCCGACATACATACCTGATAGGTGAACACGGAGCCTCATCCAAAGGGAATTTCACTGAGGATTTGATGGAAGGGCTTAGGTTGAATAGGACCGTCTTCACCGATCTCTTCTATTACCACTCTTACTGGTCCGGCGATGATCAGACCGGATATGGCAGCCACGTAAGCCGCGGCAACTATCTCTTCCCGAGATCGGACATGGGCGGGGATGAGGAGCTGAAAGAGGCCATTCAGAAGGTTCATGAAGCCGGCGGCAGGGTTTTGCTCTATGTTGAGGGGTTAATCGTCTGGAGGTACTCCAAGATAGGCCCTGATATGAAGAGATGGGCGATCATGAACGCCGATGGAAGCTACCTGGAGGTCTATTACAACTTCTGGCATATGTGCCCTGCCTGCTCAGGATGGCAGGAGGAGCTGGCGCGGATATGCGCTGAGTTGATCAGGAGATTCGATGCGGACGGGGTGTTC
Organism: Candidatus Poribacteria bacterium; assembly: GCA_021162805.1. Taxonomy (NCBI): domain Bacteria; phylum Candidatus Poribacteria; species Candidatus Poribacteria bacterium. The sequence goes on along the minus strand of JAGGXZ010000081.1, from coordinate 30,801 downwards.
ATAGACTCCACCTGTGCCACGGAGTATCATCCATGTTATAACCCCGAACATCACCATCCCTCCCCATATATCTGGAACTGGGGTATCAGGAAGATGCTTGAGAAGATCAGAGCCGCCGTCGACGAGGTAAAGCCTGAGGCGGTGATCCTGGCCGAGGGATGCGCTGATATAGCAAGGGAGTTCGTGGATGGTTTCCTCTCGCACGGACACTCCTGGAGCAAATTTCGCCTGCAGGACCCGATCATCAGGGTGGTCTATCCGAAGATGAGCAACTTCGAGAGTTGGGACGGTGAGAAAACCGGGGAGGCGGAAAAGCTGTTATTGTGGAACTTCGCCACAGGTCATCGTATCTACTCGCGCGCTTCCCAACGGGATCGGATCGCACCGGTGGTCGAGAAGGTGAAGAGGGCTTTCGATTTAGCGCCCGAGTTGGTCGAGGCGAAGCTTCTCGGTCCCCTTACGGTCAGACCCGAGCCGGTCCTCTGCTACAGGTTCGAAGCCGGAAGCGGAGTGATCTTGACGCTTATAAACCCGTCGGCTAACCCCGTGACCGTCACCTTGCTGGCGCCGAAGGGGGCTAAATCCCTGAGGGACAGGGTCAGCGGCCAGTCGCTTCCGATCGCCGGCGATAGATCCTCAATAGATCTGGACGGATTCGACGCGAGGGTGTTGGATGTGGAGAGATGATCGGAATCACAGCTTATATCCCCTTTTCACCTTCATATCTTTCCTCCTACCTTTTTCCCTCTGCCTTCTCCTTTCGCCTCTTGCCCTTGGCCTTATAACGGAGGAGGAGCTTGCTCACATGAAGTTCCCACAGGATGAATGGATGAGCCTGATGATATCAGGTGTTAAGGTGGGGTATTCTCACACCTATACGGATATCATCCGCCGTAACGGTGAGAAATTCATCAGAATTCGCTCCGAGATGAGGATGAGGATCAGGCGGATGGGAACATCGCTTGAACTCTCCCAGACCAAAGAATCGCTGCTGGGGATGGATCTTGCGCCGAAGCATTTCATCTCCAGCATAAGCGAGCCCGGTCAGATCAGAAAAACCGAAGGCTGGATCGAAGGCAAACGGGCGAGAGTGAAGCTACAACTCGGCGGGAAAACCGCTGAGGAAGAGGTGGAGCTGCCGGATGATGTGATCTTCGAGGAAGCGTTGGGATATCACGCCTTGAAAAGAGGTCTCAAGGTGGGGGATAAGTATAGACTGAACCTCTTCAGCATGGAACTGCTGAAGCCTATACCAGTTGAGGTGAACGTCCTCCGCCGAGATAAGATAGACTACCAAGGTAAAAAGATTCCCGTCTACGTCGTCAGCTATAAACTGGAGATGATGGGCGGCCTCGAGAACAGGGAATGGCTGGATGAAAACGGGGTGACATACAGAATGGAGATGATGGGGCTGATGGGGATGAAGATGGAGCTCGTCAAAACCGATATGAAAGAGGCCCTGGGCGAAGCTGGCGAGATAGATGTGATAATCGACACTAAGCTCTTCCCCTCCGGCCAACCGATATACGGCCATCCCAACCATCTGAAAGCCCTTGTGACCCTCAAGGGAGGTGATATCGGCAAAGCCTTCGTGCCCTCTCAGGAGCAGAGGATCAAACTCTTGGGGGGGAATCGAGCGATCCTCGAGATCGATAGATCCCCCGTGGATGAGTCCAAATCGGCGCAGACCCCTATCACCTCACCTGAGGTGGCGCAGTTCCTTAAATCCACGCTTTACGTTCAGTCGGACGATCCGGATATCAAGAGGAAGGCGAAGGAGATCATAGGGGATGAAAGAAACGCATGGCGCGCGGCGAAGCTGATATGCGGATGGGTCTATGAAAATATCTACGATAAATCCCTGAAGGTAGGCTTCGGATCGGCGAAAAACACGCTTGAAACATTGCAGGGGGATTGCACCGAACATACCGTCCTTTTCACGGCATTGGCGAGGTCGGTGGGAATACCGACCAGGATATGCGCCGGACTGGTCTATCAAGGCGATGCCTTTTACTACCATTTCTGGCCTGAGGTGTATATCGGCAGATGGGTCAGTATGGACCCAACGCTGGGGGAATATCAGGCCGATGCCACACATATACAGCTTGCCGGCGGGAAGCTGGAATCGGATACGGCCCTGGAATTCGGCGAGGGCGTGCTCAGAACGCTCAACAGGCTATCGATTGAGGTGCTGGAGGTGAAACCTTGAGGAAGGAGGGAATTTCAACCCTGGCCATACATGCTGGCGAGGGGATCTGCCCGACGACTGGTTCCGTGGCACCTCCGATATACCAGGCCACCACCTTCGCCTTTCGAAACGCCGAACAGGGAGCGGCGATCTTCTCCGAGGAGATGGAGGGATACGTCTACACTAGATGGGGAAACCCCACCCTCGCTTCCCTCGAGAGAAAACTCGCCGCCTTGGAGGGAGGCGAGGAGGCTCTGGTCACAGCTTCCGGAATGGCTGCCGTGACGATCGCCCTCCTCACAGTGCTGGATTCAGGTGATCATGTGCTCTGTTCAAAAGGGGTTTACACGGGAACCTACAAGTTCCTCTCATACAGCCTGAGGAGATTCGACGTGGAGGTAGATTTCGTTGACGGGACGAATCCGACGCTCTTTGAGAAGGCCATTCATCCGAACACCCGGCTCATCTATATCGAGACGCCGGCGAATCCCACGCTTGACGTGATAGATATAGCGGTCATTTCGGATATCGCCAGAAGACACGGTTTGCCGCTCTTCATAGATAACACCTTCGCCACGCCGTGCGGTCAGAGACCGCTGGAGCTGGGCGCGGACGTGGTGATACACAGCATGACCAAATACCTCTGCGGCCATGGCGACGCAATCGGCGGGGCGATTATCGGAAGGAGAAAGTTCATAGAGGAAGCCAGGAAGGTGACGCTGAGGATATACGGTGGCGTTTTGAGTCCGTTTAACGCATGGCTGATCATGAGGGGAATACACACCCTACCGCTGAGGATGAGAGCTCACTCGCAAAACGCCATGGAAATCGCCAAATTTCTTGAGGAACATCCGGCGGTCAAGATGGTCAGATACCCCGGCCTCCCGAGCCATCCACAACATGAGATCGCCTTGAAACAGATGAAGCTCTTCGGCGGAATGATCTCCTTCGAATTAATGGGGGGCGAGGAGGCCGGCAGGAAGCTGATGAACTCACTCAGATTGTGTACCTTGGCGGTAAGCCTGGGCGATACCCGCACCCTGATCTCACATCCGGCATCTATGACACATGCTGCCGTGCCGAGAGAGGAGAGATTGCGTTTCGGTATAACGGATGGCCTCATCAGGCTCTCGGTGGGATTGGAGGATGTGGGGGATATCATCGAGGACCTGGACAGGGGGTTATCCTACCTCGGCGAATCCCACTCCCCTTAAGAGATGTCAGGCTACAGTCAACCCTTGATTTCACCTCTCCATCATGCGATAATCCAAAGCAACTGATCAGGAAATCAGACCGGTGAAAGGGAGGTCGAAGTTGGTTAAGTGTGCGCTTATAGGCGGCAAGGGGATGGGCTTGAAACACGGAAGAAACTTCCACAGCCATCCCGATGCCGAGGTGATCGCCGTCTGCGATATGGATCCCCAAAAGCTCGATTTGCTTGAAAGGGAGTTCAGCGCCCCCGGATATCCGAGCATAGACGAGCTTTTGGCCAACTGCAGTCCCGATCTGGTCCTTCTGATAGTCAACGAGACCAGACGTATCCCGCCGCTCAGGCAGCTCTTCGCCGCCGGGCAGAACGTCTTCACCGAAAAACCCCTCTGCGGACTGGAGGGCCAGTACCGCGTGCGCGAGGAGGACGCCGTTATAGCCGCCCCTGCTATCCGAGAGTGGCGGAGCTCAGGGGTGAAGTTCGGCATCGACTTCAACTACCGGTTTATGGAGCACTTCAGGAGATTACACGAGGATGTCGTTCAAGGTACCTTAGGCCAGATCAGAATGGTCCGGGCGCGAGCCCACTTCAACTGCTGGTCGCACGTGATCGACCAGATCCTCTGGACGATGGGGTTGCCCGAATGGGTGAGCGCCATCGGCGATCCCAAACAACCTGGGCCATGGCCCCGTATGATCCACATGAGATGGTCCAACGGCGCCATAGGTTCGCTCGATGGGACGAATCTCTGGAGCATACCCCTGGAGATCACGATCTTGGGCGATAAGGGATATGCCGAGGCGAGGGGATTGGTCGGCTGGTATCAGCGCTATAAGCCGGGCTGGGGAGGTGGAGTTGAGGTATCCTGGGAGGCGAAACCGGAGGAGCCGGAGATGGAGAAATCCTTCGTCCGAATGGCGGACGGAGTGATCAAGGCGATGCTGGATGATGAGCCCATGCCGGCCGACGGGAACGCCGCCTGGAACGAGCTCCTCCTTGAGGCAGCCGTGCACCGGTCGGCTCTGAATGGTGGAGAATGGGTGAAGCCGGCCGAGGTTGAAAGGGACACGATGACCGCTTCATCTTCATGATGAGCGTCGCGTAAGGCGCAGGGCGTTTTATCTTATACTCGCATTACGCCCTACGCCTTGCGCCTTACTCCGTTTCCTCTCTGCGGATCAGGTTGAAGACGAAATCATCTCCGACGAAATCCACCTCGATGGTATCGCCATCCTTGAACTTGCCCTCCAGCATGCGCACGGCCAACGGATCCAGCACCTGCTTCTGTATCACCCTCCTCAGCGGCCTCGCTCCGTAGACCGGATCGTAGCCGAGTTTGGCGAGCTCCTCCCTGGCGGCATCGGTCAAAATCAGCTCCATTCTTCTCTCCCTCAATCTCTCCCTGACCTGATCGAGCTGCAGATCGACGATCTGTTTGATCTCATCCATGGTGAGCCTATTGAAGATTATGATCTCATCGATTCGGTTGAGGAACTCCGGCCTGAAACCGTTTCGGAGCTCACTCATGACCCTCTCGCGGATCTCCTCTTTCGAGAGATTGGGGTCCTGAATCCAGTGACTCCCCATGTTGGAGGTCATGATGATCACGGTGTTCTTGAAGTCAACCGTGCGTCCCTTCCCGTCGGTCAGCCTGCCTTCGTCCAGTATCTGCAGGAGCGTATTGAAGACCTCGGGATGGGCCTTCTCGATCTCGTCAAACAGCACCACCGAGTAAGGCTTGCGTCTGACGGCCTCCGTCAGTTGGCCTCCCTCCTCGTACCCGACATATCCTGGAGGTGCCCCGATAAGTCTTGCCACGGAGTGTTTCTCCATGTATTCGGACATGTCGATTCGGATCATGGAGTTAGGGTCGTCGAATAGGAACTCAGCGAGACATTTGGCAAGGTGTGTCTTACCGACGCCGGTGGGACCCAGGAAGATAAAGGATCCGATCGGCCTGTTGATGTCCTGCAGCCCGGCCCGTGCCCTTCTGACGGCGTTTGAGACGGCCTCGACGGCTTCATCCTGTCCGATCACCTTCTCCTTCAGCCTTTCCTCCATCTTCAACAGCTTCTCCTTCTCGCTTTCAAGCAACCTGGAGACCGGTATTCCGGTCCATTTGGAGACGATTTCAGCAATATCCTCCTCGGTGACCTCCTCCTTGAGCATCTTCTGTTCGGATTGGAGCTCCTTAAGCCGCTCCTGCGCCTCTTTGAGTTCCTTCTCCACCTGCGGCAGTTCCATATATCTGATCCTTCCGGCTCTGTCGTAATCGCCGTTTCTGATTGCCCCTTCCTCCTCGATCTTCAGCGTATCGATCCTCTCCATGAGGGATCTGATCTTCCCTATGGTCTCCTTCTCGTTTCGCCAGTGAGCCTTCATCTGATCGCTCTTCTCCCTGAGCTCGGCTATCTCCTCCTCGATTTTCCTAAGTCTCTCCTGGGATGCCGGATCTTTTTCCCTGCTGAGCGCCTGGCGCTCTATCTCAAGCTGCATGATCTTACGATCGATCTCATCTATCTCCGTCGGCACGCTGTCTATCTCCATCCTGAGCCTCGCTGCTGCCTCATCGATCAGGTCCACGGCCTTATCGGGGAGGAATCTATCCGTGATGTATCTGTGGGAGAGCACGGCTGCGGCTATAAGAGCGGAGTCCTGAATTCTGACGCCGTGATGCACCTCATATCTCTCTTTCAGCCCGCGCAGTATGCTGATCGTCTCCTCGACGGACGGCTCATCCACATATACCGGTTGGAACCTTCTCTCAAGAGCGGGATCTTTCTCTATATGTTTTCGATACTCGTCCAGGGTGGTAGCGCCGATGCACCTGAGCTCTCCTCTCGCCAGGGCCGGTTTGAGCATGTTAGAGGCGTCGATGGCCCCTTCGGCCGCTCCGGCTCCAACTATGGTGTGCAGCTCATCTATGAAGAGTATGACCGTTCCTTCGGCCTCCTGAATCTCCCTCAACACGGCTTTGAGCCTGTCCTCGAACTCGCCTCTATACTTCGTCCCTGCCACCAGAGCTCCCATATCCAGGGCTACCAACCTTTTGTCCTTAAGGCTTTCGGGCACATCGCCTGCGACTATCCTCTGGGCCAGTCCTTCAACGATGGCGGTTTTACCGACCCCCGGCTCGCCGACCAGCACGGGATTGTTCTTGGTCCTTCGGGAGAGTATCTGCATCACACGTCTTATCTCCTCGTCCCTCCCGATAACCGGATCGAGCTTCCCCTTACGGGCCTCCTCGGTCAGATCCCTCCCAAACCTCTGCAGCGCCTGATATTTGTCCTCCGGATTCGGATCAGTCACCCTCTGCGATCCTCTGATCTCTGAGAGAGCCCTGTAGATGTTATCCTTCGTCACGCCGTGATTTCTGAGGATCTGGCCCGCGGGAGTGGATGTGTCCTCTGAGATGGCCACGAGTAGGTGCTCGGTGCTTAAGTATTCGTCCTTGAGCCTCTGGGCCTCCTGCCATGCCACATCCAGCGCCTTTCTCAGGCTCGGAGATATATATACCTCCAAACCCGCCCCTTGAACCTTCGGCATCCGTTCCAGATGTTGTTGAAGCTGATGTTTTATCAGTTCCAGATTTGCTCCGAGCTTTTGGATTATCGGAGGTACAACCCCTTCCTCCTGCTCCAAAAGGGCCATAAGCAGGTGCTCGTTGCCTATCTCCTGATGGTTGTACCTCTGTGCTATCTCTTGAGCCGATTGAATGGCATCTTGAGCCTTTATCGTAAATCTATCAAATCTCATCTGTATCACCTTCCGCACATGATCTCACGCTCAGGAATAAAGCAAATAACGTGCCAGGTTCCGTCCAGCGCTTTATGCCCCATGTAACACGCCTTAAATCCTTTTAGCGGCGGATGGCATGTCATATTGGCATGTCCGGGAGAGCGACGGTCATAATGGCAGATAGGCTGTAGATGTTAGGCGTTCTTCCTTTTGACTGAACCTTCCAAACGTGCTAGAATAATATCGAGAACGACTCCAGCGATCAAGGAGGTAGCTATGCCGAAGTTCAGAGCGATACATACCATAGAGCTGAAATTCGACGTCGACAGGGAGGAATTTGAAGAATTTATGCTCAAGGAGTTTCTCCCGGCGATAAAGGCTCTTCCCGGTTGTATGGGCGCGGAGCTGCTGCGCGGATATAAGGGAAATCTCCCCGGAGTGGCCCGGTCGAAGGTCGATTACGCTTGGATAACGCTCTGGGAGAGCGTCGAGGCCAACAACAGGGTTTGGTCGCGCAACGGAAAACATTACACCCCTGAGAGCATAATGCGCGTTAACGCCAAGCTGTATCACTATGCCGTTAACTATACGCTAGTGGGCGGGTTTGAAGTGGTCGAGTGATGGGGAAATAAAAAGGCTTGATTTTCTCTCGCAAATCGGTTATCATAAAGGTCGGATACCCCCCTTTAGTGAAGGAGAGGAGTGCGATGGCGAGAGATCTAACCAGAACCTTAATCTGGCGGCCCAATGAGGAGGAAAGACGGGGAGGATCAAGGCAGCGGGATTATTACTATCGGGAATATCCCACTCAGGGGTACCAGACCTATCGCCAACCCTACCAACAACCCTATCATCCCTATCGTCGAGGAGGGCCACAGCGCCCCAGGCCCCAGCGACGTTTCAACGAGTTTAACAAACCGCTTAGGATAATCCCTCAGGAGGAGTTTCTACGCCTTAAAGCTGAGGGATACGGCAGATTCTACATCGATAAGCAGATACGTCGCAAGACGCCGATGGTCTTCGTCACATATGACGGCGTGTTGAGGGGGCTGATACTCAGGCGAATGCCGTATAACCTGGATCTGCTGGCCAACGGCGAGAAGATCCGGATCAACAAGCTGGACATCAAGTACTGTTACAAACAATCTCACGAGCCAAGGATACTGCCCTACATCCAGATCGACGAGGAGGTCAAAGCGCTCGGCCTCGGCCCGGAGATGGACCCTTCCAAGAGGTATCAGATAGACGATAGGGTTTTGATACAATGCTATAGGGAGCGTCGTCCCATCGTTCTTGTCCTCAGGGGCGGTGAGGTTTTCGGTGGGGTGATAGACTGGTTCAGTAAGTACGAGGTGAAGATCGAGCTGCCTTCAAGGCGGTGTGTTGTTTGCTTCCGCCATGCCGCTTACTCCTTAGGAGTGGCCGCCTACTAAACGAGGGAAAATCAACTTGGAGGCGGAATGGCGCGGCCATTCCGCCCTTCCCCCTAGCCTCTCCGATCATATCTTCCGTATTTCTCCCTCAACTCCATCATCATCATATACCTTTCAAGCGGCATCCCCTTGAAAGCCACGTTACTGGTGCAGAAGATATAACCGCCGCCGGGCATTCCATGCTTAAGCGAATAGAGGATATTCTCCCTCACCTCCTCATCCGTTCCGGTCTGGAGCAGACCACAGTTGACGTTCCCCGCCAGACACACCTTGTCACCGACCAGCCTCTTGACCTCAGCGATATCCACTCCGGCCTGGGGATCAAGGGAATGAAGCGCATGAGGGCCGCAGGAGACAAGCTGATCCAGTATCGGCATTATGTTGCCGTCCGTGTGTTTTATCACATAGGCGCCGTTCCGTTTGTGGTTCTCGATTATCCTGTGTAGATATGGCGTGACGAACTCGGCGAACATCTTAGGAGAGAGAAACGGACCGGTATTGAAACAGTAATCGGCACACATCGTCAGACATTCCGCGCCGGCATCTATCAGCCTTTTGCCCCATTCGATCGCCCTGTCGGCGGATGCGTCCAGCTCTCTTTTGACCTGATCGGGCTCCTCGAAGAGCCTTACCGAGACCTGCACCATATTCTGACCGTTTGGTATGGCCATCGTGCCATCCGCCTCGCCACAAAGCAGATACTCCTCGCCCACACCCATCTCGGCAAGCCTCTTTATCACCCTGATGTCGCCCGAACGGATGATCGAGTAATCCAACCGTTCGGCGATCTCGACCAACAGCTCGGCGTTATATCCTATCGCTCTGTCCAGTTCAGCGCCCGTCAGGTTCCTCGTGTCGATGAAATCCTTGCCTAGAAGTTCCTGAGTGAGCTGGAACTCAAGCTCAAACGTGGGAACTATATCGTCAGGCTGCCTTAACTCCAGGGCTGCTATAACTCGCTGTTTTGGAGTCATACTCCCCCCTCCGTTTATCGGTTAACGCCCTCCACCGTTCGCCATCTGGCAGGAGGCGGAGATGCGGACGGTTAATCACATACTCCCACGACCACAACCTTGACCCCTAGAGGACGGATCCTCAACCTGAATCCTCCTATATCATCCAGCTTCTCATGAGAGCCATCATCGGGATTCAGAACCCTAAAGGGACCGGAAGCCCTCAGCCGGATCTCATCGTTGAACTCATGATCTGAGAGGTTGAAGACGAGATAGATATCCGATTCATCCCTCACCCTGTGGTTGTAAAGTATATGCCTGTTGGGATGGATGAGGAGCAGATCGGGTTCGATCCTTCTCCTCAACGTTTTTATCATCTCTTCGACGCTCCTACAGAGTTTAAGCCCACCTTCAATCTCGCTCGCCATCAATATTCCCAAAGTCTCATCATGTCCCCTCTCCATCGCCTTGTTCGGTATTCTTTTAAATGCGATGAGAAGTCCTCCTCGGCGCGCGAAGTCGATCAGCTTACGGGCGGTGTCGAACCTTATGATCTCCATCGGCGGAATCAGCACGGCGCTGTACTCCTCCTGAGCTATCTTCAGTTTACCATCGACGATCAGGGCATCTTGAACCGCCCTGTCATCCAGAAAGTCGAAATCGATCTGATGCTCAAGCAGCCCTCTTGCTATCTCCTTCAGTGAGCCGCTAATCTGACGGATAAGCCGGGATTGAGTTTCGGGCGAGATCGATCTGGTGGTCGGAAGGAAATCGGCCCAGACGGAGGTTATGGGATACAGAACCGCCATATCGGCGACATGCCTCCCGCCTGTCATCACCGAAGCGAGCCTTCCCACAAAATCATTGAACTTCCTGTATTCATCCGGAGGTATCCTTCTCCAGGGATAATATGAGGTTATCACGTTTATCCCCGTAACGAACTGAAGGGCGGCGATGCCCTTCATCTCGTCGAGACTCACCTCCCTGCCGGCTGTCCTCTCGATATGGTCGGAGGTTTCACTCATCACCCTTTCCAAGCCTTGAATGTGGGCTGCGGAGGAGGCGAACTTGGCTCCCAAAAATCCGTTCCCCTTGAAGACGTTTTCAGGACATGAGCTGAGCATGTCTATGCCCGGGATGTCGAATCGCCGCATGATCTCAAAAAGGCTTCCCTCAAATGCCACATGATGGGTGATCTCCTCCTCCCAGAGAGGATGCCCTGTTGAGGCGATTCCGTTCTCCCTACACCAATCCTGTATCTGGCCGAAATATGATTCGGCACATAGCTCGGCAACAGCGTCATAATAGTCGCATCTCACCCTCCTGGCCTCGTCAGGCGGATCGACCTTATCGGTGAACAGCGCCACGATCCTGGGCTCGATATCATACCCTTTCATCCTCCTGAAGAACTCCGGGAACTCCTCACACCAGGGCACGGCCGCATATCTAGGCTCCGGGTCAGGATGTATATAGGCGGTCATCAGGGACGGTTCGTCGGTGAAGATCGCCTCTATGGAGATTCCGATCTTATTCGGGAACCTACGTTTATACTCCCGGTGTGTCAACTCGATGAATCTGGCAACGGCTTTTCTGTCGAGGATATTTATGTATCTTCGTCTCTTATAGACGTTAGCCGTACAATGTGTGCCCTCGAACATGGTCTTTTCGGCGATGGCCGCCACACACCATTTCCCCGCCCCGATCTCCGATCCCTTTATACGTCCATTCAGGTCGAGCCTGATCGGGTTATCGAGGGATATCCTATCCCCTTGCATGCGATAAGCCCATACGGCGTATATCTTCCTGCCTTCTCTGGGCAGATGGACGTCTATCACAACCGGCCCTTTAACCTCGCGCATACTACAGATCAGCCCGTATGCCTCGAACTCCGGGTGTCCCTCAAGCACCAACCCGCCGGCAGCTCCACTGGGATAGCCCTCCTCGTCGTAAAGCCATATGATAAGACCGAGTTTCTCGGCCGCATCAAGGCCGCATCTGAGGATCTCCCATTGTTCCTCGCTTCTCAGATAATCCCTAAAGCTGACGTTACAGACCACCCCGCCGATTCCCATCTCCTTGAGCTTCTGGAGGTTGGCCTCTATCTTTTTGAGGTCCCCTCCCTCCATAAGCCCATCAAATCCGTGTATGATTTGAAGGGTTCTATATTGATTGGGTGGTTCCTTGAACTCAACCATTTCCCCTACACCTCTCCATTATCTCTTCGACCACCTGGTCGACGCTCATGTCGGAGGTATCCAATCGAATGGCGTCGGGGGCGGGTTTCAGAGGAGCGACCTTTCGGGTGGAATCCTTTAGATCCCGGGCGATGATATCCCTCTCGATCTCATCCAGGCTGATCTCTATCCCTTTTGCCTTAAGCTCCCGCCATCTTCTAATAGCGCGGACCCGCGGCGATGCGTCCAGGTAGATCTTGAGATCGGCGTCCGGAAAGACCACCGTCCCGATATCCCTGCCTTCAGCGACGACCCCTCCCTCCTTTCCGAGTTCCCTCTGTTTTTGGACCATCACCCTTCTGAGCCCGGGAATTTTGACGTAATCGGAGATCACCTTATCGACCTCCGGGGAACGGATTCGATCCGTCACCTCCCTGCCGTCCATGAAGATACGTCTGCCGGTCGGATCGAATTCTATTCGGGTTTGGGAAGCCAACTTTATCAGTTTTTCCTCCTCTTCGGGCTTAACGCCCAGCTCGATCGCCTTCAGTGTCAGAGCTCTATACATCGCTCCCGTATCGAGATAGAGAAGTCCAAGCCTTTCGGCCAGCTTTTTGGCCACGGTGCTTTTGCCCGCTCCCGCTGGTCCATCTATCGCTATAACCGGTCTGGGTCGCATTCGATCACCCCTTCGGCCGAGATACACCCTGCCGGACAGACCTCGGCGCAAAGGCCGCATCCGTCACACGCCCCGGCGGAGATGAACGCCTCTTTACCGGAGATAGATATCGCATCATACCTGCAGACCGTAAGACATCTTCCACATCCCGTGCACCTTTCGGCGTCAATCCTAAATTTCACCGGTTGATCCCTCTCGACTTCGTCGGGAGGGGTGAAGTTTCGAGATGCTATCCCCCTGATCTCCCTGAGATCCCTGATGCCCATCTCCTCCATGAGACGTCTCAGATCGTTCAATATCCCGCCGACGAGCTTCATCCCTTTAAGCATGAAAACCGATAGCGCTTGAACCGTGCTCGCCCCCAATGCGATGTATTTCAGCACATCTTCAGCCGAGGTCACGCCGCCGGATGCGCTTATCTGGAGCGACGTGGCCCGGTACACCTCCAGCACGTGTCTGAAGACGAGGAACTTGCTCCACGGCCCGCCGAATCCCGCATAGGATCCGTGCAAGACGGGACGCATCAGAGAAAGATCCACGTCTATTCCGGTGAGCCTGTTACAGGCGGTAACGGCTTCAGCCCCCGCGCGTTCCAGCTCCACCGCTAAAGCGGCGTTATCCATATTGGGTTTCAGCTTAGGTATAACCGGTATGGAAAGCACCTCGGAGAGTCTTAAGGTCACCTCCACATACATCCTGAACTCGGCGGCATGTGTGTCGCCGGAGGTATGTGGGCAGGATATATCAAGCTCCAGCCCATCTGCTCCAGCCTCTTGTATTTTTAGCCCCAGATCGACCCACTCCTTCATCTCCGCAGCCAGGAGGCTGGCTATGATGGGCACACCTAAGGTTTTGGCCTCGCGGATGAGCTTCAGATAATCCTCTGTCTCACCTCTGAAGGCCTGTTCGAACGAATAGAGCACGAAGTTTCGGGTCAGGCCGAAGGGAAGCCGATATCTAGGACGGGGCCATCTGCGCATATGGGAGAGGGAATCCGAGACGGCGGATTTCAACACCACCCCACCGATTCCTGCCTCTACGAACCTCACTATCCATCTCGTTTCGTCCGAGAACGGTCCCGGGGCCAGGAGAAGGGGATTACGAAATTGTATGCCGCAGAAATCGACCTCTAACATCTACGGTACACCATTTCCTCCCCTGTTTCCCTAGAGTATAACACACCCCTTCATGGCCGTCAACTGACCCTTTCTGACTTTCTGACTCGGGGCGCGGCACAGTTGATTCTCCGCCCCGAATTGTTATATAATCCCGTTGAGTATCATCGGGACGGCCTTAGAAAGAGGGAAACAGGGATGATAGCAGTCATAGCGGACGATTTTACCGGCGCGGCGGAACTCGGCAGCATAGGGTTCCGTTACGGCCTGAGGACGGAGATCCGGAGGGAGTTCGAGCCCGACGTCGACTCAGACCTCCTAATCATCGATACCGATACCAGATCCCGATCCGAGAGAGAGGCAGAGGGAAGGATTGAGGAGGTGGCTAGATCGCTTTGGGAGATGAAGCCGGAGTGGATCTACAAAAAGGTGGATTCGGTCATGCGAGGACATATCCTCGCCGAGTTAACGGCGATGATGAGATCGCTGGGGAGGGGGAGGGCGCTGCTTATTCCCGCCAACCCCTCACTCGACAGGAGGATCTCAAGGGGGATCTATCTCGTGGGAGGTCGCCCTTTAAGTGAGACCGATTTCTCGAAAGATCCCGAATATCCCGCCGTCACATCCGATGTGCTTGAGCTGTTAGGTGCTTCGCGGGAGGTGGAAGTCCGTTTTTTAAGCCGCGGCCGCCCCCTTCCCGCTCAGGGCATAGCGATCGGCGAGGTTGAAAGGAGGGGGGATCTGCAGGAATGGGCCAAAAGGCTGGACGAAGATACGCTTCCTGCAGGCGGATCCGATTTCTTCAGGGCTATCCTCGAGCTGAAAGGGTTCAGGCCGTCGGAAAGGAGGATCGGGATGTCAAGGCGGCAAGGCAGATCGTTTTTCATCTGTGGCAGCAGTTCGGACTACAGTCGAAAGGCCATCTACCGCGCGGAAAGGCACGGGATACCGGTGTGCATGATGCCGATCAAGCTCTTCAGATCCGAGAGGATGATGGATGAGATACTGCGGAGATGGGCTGATGAGGTCGTATCCGCCTTCAGCAGAAGCTCCCGGGTCATAGCCGCCATCGGCCATCCCGTCGTGAGGGATCCGATACTCGCCAAAAGATTACGCTACTTCATCTCCGCCTTGGCCGAGGAGGTATTGGATCGTATCTCGGTGGATGAGCTTTACATCGAGGGCGGAGCCACCGCATCTTCCGTTCTACGTCGGCTTGGATGGAATAGATTCCACCCATGTGGGGAACTTGCCCCCGGCGTGGCTCGAATGCGGGTCGTCGGGGAGGAAGGGCTATATCTCACGGTTAAACCCGGTAGCTATCCGTGGCCTAATGAGATATGGAGGTGAAAGATGCACGTGAGGAACGTCATCGTCTACCGCGAGCCTGGACGGTTCGCCGGATGGCCTGCCAATTACGGCATATGGTCCTGGGGCGACGAGATCGTTGTCGGCTTCACCCTGGGATATCACAGGGCGGGACTCGGATTTCATACCATCGACAGGGAGAAACCCTCCATTAACGTTCAGGCCCGGAGCCTCAACGGAGGGGAGAGCTGGGAGGTTGAGAGGATGCCAGGACGCACCCCCGGAGGGAGGGGGATATCGGCCGATGAACACATGAGGGAGGATCTGCGTGTGGGAAAGGTGCTGGACGAAGGGGATGTCCTGATGGATCCCCCGGGCGGAATCGATTTTACGCATCCCGACTTCGCCCTCATGTGCGCGAGAACCGGATTGAGGGCGGGGGCGAGATCCTGGTTTTATATCTCATATGATAGATGTAGATCATGGCAGGGGCCGTATAAGCTCCCGATGTTCGGCACGCCGGGCGTCGCAGCTAGAACGGATTATCAGGTGCTGAGCCGAAACGAATGCCTGCTCCTTTTGACGGCTGCCAAGCCCAACGGAGATGAGGGATGGTCGTTCTGCGCAAAAACCGATGACGGCGGGAAAACCTTTTCCTTCCTCTCATGGATCGGCCCGGAACCGGCGGGTTACTCCATAATGCCATCAAGCGTCCGGCTCTCCGAATCCCGTATCCTCGTCGCCGTTCGATGCAAGGAGGAGGGGAAATATTGGATTGACCTTTACATCTCAGATGATAACGGCAGAACCTGGAGATATATGAACAGACCGGTCGAAAACACCGGAAGAGGAGGTAATCCGCCCTCCATGATCAAACTTCAGGACGGACGGCTGTGTTTGACATACGGCTATCGTGGCGTCCCGTATGGCATCCGGGCGAAGCTGAGCGAGGATGATGGAAAAACGTGGGGAGAGGAGATCATACTGCGGGATGATGGCGGCAACTACGACCTGGGATATCCCCGGACCGTGCAGCGATCTGACGGCAAGATCGTCACCCTCTATTACTTCAACGATCACCCGGAAGGAGAACGCTACATAGCGGCGACCATCTGGGAACCCTAGATTCTCAGCTAGCGCCTCCGACGGCGTTATGTATCTTGTAACGGATACCCCCCAGATGTTATCATTTTGTGAAAGCTAGCCAGAGGATGGTGTCATATGGACGGCATGAGAGGTTACTCACCGCCGTTGCCGATCAGCTTTCCCTCGTCATCGGCGGTTTCATCGCACAGGATAAGCTGTGCGAATCCGAAATGAGGTATCGCTCACTCGCCGAGAGCGATCTCGTTGGAGTCCACGTGAATGAGAAGCTGAGTACGTAGGCAGACCCTATCATATGTATGAACTGCTCAACAAAGTGGCAAAGGTGATCGAAGGAGATGAAAGATGATTGATCCCGATAGAGTTGAAAGACATCTGAAAACGCTCATAAGCGGTGACGTTAGGTTCGATGAGATAACCCGGACGATCTACAGCACCGCCGCTTGTCTTTATAAGATCAAGCCGATCGGGGTGATATATCCGAAAAACGCCGACGATCTGGTTAAACTGGCCGAATACGCATCCGATCAAAGGATATCCCTTACGGCAAGGGGAGCCGGTTCCAGCCTTGCCGGTCAGGCGGTGAATGACGGCCTGATCGTCGATCTGAGCAAATACATGAACCGTATAATCGAGATCAATCCCGATGATGGATATGCCGTCGTTCAGCCCGGGGTCGTCCAGGATATCCTACAGAGGGAGCTTAAAAGGTATGGCAAGTTCTTCCCCCCCGATACCTCAAGCAGCGCCTATAGCACCATCGGAGGTGGAATCGCCAACAACTCCTCCGGCGCAAGATCCGTCAAATATGGGACCACGAAGGATTACGTCCTATCGCTTGAGCTGGTGCTCTCAGACGGAGATCTGGTGAAAACCAAACCCGTTCCCCTGGAGCTTATACCCGATGATTTTCCCGGCAGGCCCGGCTCGCTTGAACAGGAGATCTATGAGGGACTTAAAAGTATCACCATTGAAAACAGGGATCTCATCGAGAGGTATCGGCCTAAGGCCAAAAGCTCAAGCGGATATAACCTATTCGACCTGATTCAGAATAGGATGTTCGACCTGTCGAAGCTGATCGTCGGATCTGAGGGAACGTTATGCATCGTAACGGAGGCTAGATTGCGCGTCATCGATCTCCCGAAGCACAAGGCTGTGGCGATGGCATATTTCGACGATGTCGTTAAGGCCGGAATGGCCGTGCCGATTCTGCTGGAACTAGGCCCTAGCGCGATAGATGTGATGGATGGGTTGGTTGTGGATCTGGTACGCATGAGGGAAAGGGAGCTGGGACGATTCCTACCTGAAAAGGTTGAGATGGTATATCTGATAGAGTTCGACGGTGAGGATTCAGATCGGGTTCGTCAAAAGCTCAAAGAGGCGGAGCGATCTCTGAGAGAGGAAGGGCTGGTCACCGATTTCCTGCCCGCCCGTGATCAGGATGAGGCCGATAAGCTCTGGAGGGTCCGAAAGGCCGGTTCCGCTATCTTGGGAAGGGTAAAGGGAGAGAAACGACCGCTGCGCTTCATCGAGGACGTGTCGGTTCCTCCCGAAAGATTGGCCGAGTTCCTCGGTAAGCTCTGGGGGATACTGAAGAGATATGACGTTCGCGTAGGTACGATAGGGCATGCCGGAGATAGCAACTTTCACGTCAGACCCCTGTTAAATCCCAAGGACCCATCGGATATCGAGAAGATGCGGCTGATAGCGGAGGAAACCTTCTCGCTGGTGGTGGAGATGGAGGGGTCGATTTCGGGCGAACACGGCGACGGATTGCTGAGAACGCCCTTCCTCAGGAAGGAGTTCGGCGAGCTTTACGATCTGTTCTTCCAGGTCAAACGCCTGTTCGATCCGCTCAACCTGCTCAATCCCGGCAAGATCATCCCTCAGGAAGGCAAGGGATTCACCGATAACCTCCGTTACGGGCCGGAATATCGATATATACAGACCGGATCGAGGCTTGATCGGGAGAGGATGCACGAGGAACTGGAGAAATGCGACGGCTGCGGCACATGTCGGTCGTATTGCCCGGTGTTCGGTGCCCTGGGAGAGGAGAGAGGAGCCAGCCGCGCCAAGGTGAATCTCATCAGGGCCGCTCTTACAGGCGATCTTCCCCCTGAGATGCTGACCTCAACCGAGTTCAAATCGGTGATGGATCTATGTTATAACTGTAAGCGATGTCTGAACGAATGCCCGGCGTTGGTTAACGTCCCAATGCTTTGTCTTGAGGCGAGGGCCGTATATGTGCGCGAACACGGCCTCTCGATTCAGAATCTATTCCTGGGCAACGCCTCGAAAATCGCTCCGCTCGCCACTACTTTCGCCCCTTTGGCCAATCTGACGATGCAACTCAAACCGATCAGATGGCTGATGGAGTTGATCCTCGGGATACACAGGGATAGGAGGATGCCCAGGTACAGGTTCATGACCCTTTCCAGGAGATATCCGAGGCGAAAACCGACGGGGGAGAAAAAGGTGGCCTATTTCGCCGGGTGTTACGCCAACTACAACGATCCGGCCGGCGAAGGGGTATCGACGGTTGAGGTGCTGCGCAGACATGGGTATGAGGTTTACATCCCGAAGACCAAATGCTGTAATGTGGCTAAGATCACGATGGGCGGTATAGAGGAGTCAATGGACGATATCCGTGAGAACGTGGACATCCTCTCCCAACTGGTCGATGAGGGATTCGAGATACTCTTCAGCGCTCCGAGCTGCCTCCTGGCGGTGAGGATGGAGTATCCGGAGATATTGGACGATGAAAGATCCAAAAGGCTGGCGGAGCACTGTCATTACATATTCGAGTTCCTGTTCGATCTGAAGGAAAGAGGCGAGCTGGTGGAGGAGCTTAATCCGGTCGATATGAAGGCGGCATATCAGATACCGTGTCATCTCAAGGCGCTCGGTGAGGACAGAACGTTGGTGATTTTGAGACGGATACCGGGACTGGAGATTACAACCGTGGCTGATAGATGTTGTGGGATAGCGGGGACGTTCGGAATGAAAAAGCAGTATTACGACCTGTCGCTGAAGGCCGGGGAACCGCTTTTCCGGCAGATCCTCTCCAGCGGTGCTGAGATCGTCATATCGAGCTGTGGAACCTGCAGGTTACAGATAGAACAGGCCACAGGATTGAAAACGATACACCCCATAGAGGTTTTATTCAGGTCATATGAGGTGAAACCATGATGGTTCTGAGTAAGCCTGAGGAGGTGCAGAGGCATTGCGAGAGGGTGCGTCTTCAGGGCAAGAGGATCGGATTCGTCCCCACCATGGGGTATTTCCATGAGGGACACCTGACGCTGATGCGCAGGGCAAGGGAGGAGAACGACCTCCTCGTCGTCAGCCTTTTCGTTAACCCCACCCAGTTCGGGCCGAACGAGGATTACGAGAGGTATCCCCGAGACCTCGATAGGGACAGGGAACTTGCCGAGAAGGAAGGCGTCGATCTCCTCTTCGTCCCATCGGTCGAGGATATGTATCCGGCCGGATACGCCACATATGTCGAGGTGACGGGAACGTTAACATCGGTGCTCTGCGGCGCCAGGCGTCCCGGACATTTCCGCGGCGTCACGACCGTAGTCGCCAAGCTTTTCAACATAGTCAAACCACATAGGGCCTATTTCGGCGAGAAGGACGCCCAACAGCTCAGGGTGATCAAACGCATGGCGAAGGATCTGAACTTCGACGTCGAGATCATCTCCGTCCCCACGGTCAGAGAATCGGACGGACTGGCCATGAGCTCGAGGAACGAGTATCTTTCCCCTGAGGAGAGAAAAGCAGCCCTTGTCCTTTGGAGATCCCTAAACTTGGCCCGAAGCCTCGCGGAGGCGGGCGAGAGAAAGGCCGATCGGATTATATCTGAGATGCGTAGGTTAATCGAATCTGAACCGCTCGCTAAGATAGATTACGTCGAGATAGTGGACTCCGAGACGTTGGAGAAGGTGGATAGGATAGAAGGAGAGGTTCTGGTGGCTTTGGCCGTCTTCATCGGAACCACCCGTCTCATAGATAACATGATCATCTCTGTTTCGTGAAACACAAACGTTGCACAACAGCTTCGTTGCGCGACGAAATCTCCCGATTTCTCCCGTTGGGATTCATCTTTCGTGGCGGGGGATCCGCTGCTGATGGCGAGATGGCACGTGTCTTGCTTATAAATCCTCATCAATATGAACCGAGGTGATACGATTGATCTTGAAGGCGGTGATAGGAGCAATCGTGGGAGGAGCTCTGGGATTCGCTATGAATAGGATCTACACGAGATATAGCGAATCCAAGGGATATTGCATCTTCCTCTGTAATCCCTATGGCGCCATAATCTACGGCGCGGCCATGGGTGTGTTGGTCGCAACCATGTGAGAGGAGGTGTTCGGATATGGAGATAGAGCTGAACGAGAAAAACTTTCAGAACGAGGTCCTCTCATCCGATAAGCCCGTTTTGGTCGATTTCTGGGCATCCTGGTGTGGCCCGTGTCTGATGCTAGCTCCGATAGTGGAGAGAATCGCCGAGAAGTATGAGGGGAAGGTTAAGGTAGGCAAAGTCAACGTCGATGAGAACCTATCGCTCGCCTACAGATATGGAATTCGAGCCATACCGACGGTGATCATCTTCCACAAGGGGGAAGCCGTCCGAAAACTGGTCGGTGTCCGCTCGGAAGCGGAATACAGCAGCGAGCTTGAGAGGCTGATCTCAAAGGATGAGAAAGCGTGATTTCCCGTGGTAGGGACGAGGCATTTAGTTTTGAATGCCTCGCCCCTACTTGCGGGTGATCTTGAAGTTCGCCACGCTTTCCTCGCTTTCCCTGTAACCTATTCTGATCGCCTTCGCCCTTATCCTCGTTTCCCCTATCGGCAGGCGTATCGGTTCGGTATAGAGCCTCCAGTGAGGCCTCTCGCCATCCTCAAAGGTATAACCGATGGAAGCTCCCTGAGTGGCACAGTGGATCTGCAGCAACACCGGCGCGGTAAATGCGCCTCCCTTCGGAGCAGGCTCCAGACCCGGATTCTCCTCACAGATCGGGATGAAAAGCGGAGGAGCGGTCTGAGGCTGTCTGCCCTCGGGATACCAGCGTCGTACCATCTCCTCCTCGGAGATATGTCCCATATCGCCGACTTCCTCAAGCCACTCATCCAATGCCCTGCGCATCCTCTCCAAAACCGGCCTGTATTCCGGATCGTAGGCAAGGTTGTTTATCTCGTAGGGATCGCTCTGCGTGTCATATAGCTCCTCAACAGGACGCCGCGATCGGAACATCAGCAGCTGAGGTCCTTCCAATTTCCCCTCCAGATATAGACGCCACATCTCCTGCAGGATGGGATGACGGTTACGATAGGGTATCCAGAGCAGATATGGCAGATCGGGCCGGTAATTACGGATGTATTTGAATCGCTTGTCCCGGACGGCACGGACCATATCGTAGGACTCGTCATATCGGTCGCGGGTGGCGTAGACGTATTTTCTGGGCGGAGCGGCCTGTTCCCCGAGGAAGGCTCGTCCCTGCATGTGGTATGGGATCTCCACGCCGGCTATGGAGAGAACCGTGGGGCCGAGGTCTATGGTGCTTATCAGCCGGTCGCTGACGCCTCCCGGCTCGATCACGCCGGGCCAGCGGACGATCAGAGGCACGTGGATCCCCGCATCGTAGGGCCATCTCTTGCCCCGGGGCAGCGGCCCGTGATCGGACCAGTGGAAGACCACCGTGTTCTCAGCCAGACCGTTCTCCTCCAGCTGTCGCAGAAGCTCTCCTAGGATTCGGTCGTTGTATTCGATGTTCGTATACATCCGCGCCAGCGCCTCGCGCACCTTAGGCGTGTCGGGATAATAGGGCGGCACCTCCATCTCATCGGGATCAAATGTGATCTGAGGGCACTTCTCAGGCCACATCCCGCTTTCATGAGTACGGGTGAGGTTGAAGACGGCGAAGAAGGGCTGATCGGGATCAGGACGGTTACGCCAATGGGCCTCCCTGCTCAGCTCATCCCATGCTGTGAATGGTGGATCGAACTGATAGTCCGTTTTAACGTTGTTCGTGCAATAGTAGCCCGCCGCCCGGAGATATTCGGTGAAACATCGGACGTAATGGGGCACCACGGCGGAATAGGGGGTGGGTATCTCAGGCGTGAACGGATTGGTATGGGTGGTACGCATGTGGTGTGTGCCGATCGAGATGGGATACATGCCGGTGATGATGGCCGATCGGGCCGGAGCACATACCCCAGCCGTAGAGAACGCATGGGTGTAAAGACATCCCTCAGATGCCAGGCGGTCCAAGTTGGGCGTCCGGGCAACAAGATCGCCATAACATCCATAAAAGGGGTTTGTGTCCTCAAAGGAGATCCAAAGGATGTTCGGTCTTCTTCCCTCAGGCATTTCTACCTCCTCCTCATTGCGATCTCATATCGCCCGCGCTTAATCACTGCCAGTATGTCGCGTATTTATCCATGGCTCGCGCGGCCGCCTCGATGCTCTCTATCGGCGTAGGGGGGTAGACGCCCCAGATCAAACTCAGTCCTCCTTTCGGTGAGCCCAGCGTCTTTATGCAGTTGAGTATGTGGGCGTCCACCTCCTGAGGAGTGCCGAAGACGGTGATCTTCTGACGATCTATATCGAGATTGATGAACACCTTCCCCTTCGCCAACCTGGAGATGTTCTCCAAACCGTTGACGAGATCCTGAGGATTGAGTATGGAGATGCCACATTCGATGAGATCCGGTATGATATCCACGATGTAGCCGTCGGTGTGAAGCGAGACATGAACGCCGTTGGAACGGCAATAGGAGAAGATGTGTTTATAGGATGGCTTTATGTATCTCCTCCATGAGTCGGGACTTATCGGCAGCGAATGTTGCAGCCCAAGATCGTCCCCGAAGCCGATCGCATCGACGCCGATCTCAACCCATCTCCTGACCACCTCAAACCAATAATCCTCGACTATACCTATAAGCTCATCGAGCTCCGGGCGGCCCTCAGCAACGTCGAGCATGAAGTTCTCGAACCCGCGCAGGTATGTGAGACGCAGATAGATGAAACCGTGATCCGTGTGTCCCCATGCCACCCCGCCTTGTGATTTGACCCTCTCGACGTTCTCCCTTGCTTTTCCCCAATCGGTGAACTCATCCGGATCGGGCGGTTTATACCTCGCCAGATCCGACCATGATGAGATCGGATGGCCTATACACTGTCCGTCCAGCGCCTCAAGCGGATATATCCAGTGACACCCCCACCTATCCGTTGTCTCGCTGTACGCCTTGTGGCTGGGGGATCGGCTGATGCCCACTGAGACGTGGGGCGAAAATCCCTCCAGCCAGTTCAATCTCTCCCCATATCTCCTCCACACCGGATATGTGATGGAGATATGGGATCGGACGATTCCATCTCCATCCAGGTTCATATCCCTGAGGAATCTCTCCCTCGCATTTGCCATATAACACCCCTTATTGGAATTAGATCAACGGTCATTTGTGGTCATTAGGTCATTTGGCTTCGCCGTCATTGAAACGTCCGCAGTCGGCAGTCCGCCGTCCGCCGATATTTCACTGCGGACCATGGACGATTTACCTAAGGTACATGTTAGATCATCTGACCTTGTCGTCATTTGGGTTACAGCGAGTACCTATTTGTCGAGTGGGGTTAGCCTGATAAGGATCTCGACCGATTCAACCCTGCTCGGGGGACGGACGGTGATCTTGCGTATCCCTTTGATCGGCCTTTGAGGCGGCGGGATGCTCACCTCATGTGATTCCACGATGGCATCTTTCGGCTCGATAACCTCCAGCAGCAGGGTCGCCCCGTTCTGGCTCAACATCGCTTTTGATCCTTCGACCTTCACGCTTGCCGGCGTATGCATGTTCCAAGCCACCTCGACCGGCTCCCTAGCCTTGATTACATCCCGAATGAGGACGTATCTCCTCTCCACAAGCGAGACCGTCCTCAGGACTTTCTCGGCCAGATCCCCGTATGCTGCCGATAAATCGGCGGCAGCCGATGCAAGATCGGGGGTCGATTTGAAATCGACTATGGGAGCTTCAGCGTGAGGATCTTGGTTTTCGCCGTTCAAAGTTATCGTGTTGTGTCCTTCCGTTCTGAGCCTGTAGTAGCTCCATCTTTGCCTCCCGAAGTATCCGGGGATGTTGTAGTCGTCCGCGCCGAGGTCCACCGCCCATCTGTGTCCGTCGGCATCCAGCACGAAGCTACCTAGGTCCAGATGGCTATGGTTTGCCTTATTATCGCCGCCTTTGAAGCCGATGAAGATCGCCCTCTCGTCCTCCCACCTGCTTCTGAGGAAAACCACGTTCACGTTGTGAAACCACCTATCCAAGGGTAAACCCTCCTCAGAGGGGCTTTCGCTCCGAGGATCGAACCAGAGGAGATCAAGGGGATGGACGTGGTGAGAGGCCATATGATGCTGATACCAGGCGTAGACGGGTTTATCGAAACGCCTGGCAAGCCAGAACATCTGTGACGCGTGAGGAGCCCTATCGCCGCTATCGGCGTAATTGAACGTCTTCCAGAGAGGCCCCGTCATGTAGATACAGAAATACCCCGTCTCCGAAAATCCCGGCATATCGGACAACCCGAAGTCTGTTCCCAGAGCTGTCTCAAGCGCCGCCAGGAGATAGACGTTATAGCTGGTGGCGTAGTTCCAATATCCCGGCCCCTCAGCCCATCCGCCGTCCGGATTGAACATACGCATGGGGATCTTGATCGACTCAAGGGCATATCCTAACACCCTATCGGCCAGATCTGGGATCTCATCCGCTATGGCGAGGGCCCCGATGGCGATGCCGCCGTTGCAGACCTGGTTCCAGTTGTGGTTGCATTTGGCCCACCATCCTCCCCTCTCGTAAACCCTCAGGGCTGGATCGATTCCTTTCTCGATGATCGCCTCGCGGATCATTCTCCTCTCCCCATCGGAGAGCGAATCGTAGAGCCAATCATATCCTATGGCGAAGGCATGCGTCATCTCAGCCGTGTCGAGGAAGTGGCGCGGGTTCCAATCGGGGAAGTTCGCCGCCGCCTTCAACTCCCTCACAGCCCTCTCCTTATATCTTCGGTCGCCGCTTAACCTGAACATCGTAGCGAGGTGATATATCCGGTTAAGGCATCTTCTGCTCACGCCCAGTAGCCTCAACCCGTCGGGTATCTCATATCTGACGGGAGGCTCAGAGAGGATTTTATCGGCCTGTCGTTTTATCCTTTCGAAATATCGCCTGGCCATCTCGTTTTCACCGATGGCCCTTTTGACCCTTTCAAGTTCATCCCGCGTGATAATCAGGCGCGGGTGATCACGTTTAAGCGTTGCCGTAGGATTAGGGGGTATCCCCGGCTCAAAGTTCACCCCTGATATCATCAGAGCACAGACGAAACCGACCATATCTCGCCTCCGTCTTGAAGGTTGACCGCCTGAGTATATCACTGAGAGGGGCGTATGTCAACCCTTGCCGAGGTGGTGAGGGTCATCGACGGGGAGGGTGCCCTTCAAAACTGTATATTCGGTCTCGAAAGATGCGATAGGACCCCGGTCGCCGATCTGGCAACCAAGGATATACCTTCTATTCACCCTCCAATCGCTTCAGTTCAGTGCCCGAGTCCGGCGGTGTTGGAGTGGATAAGCGCTTCGAGACGTGAGATGAACGTCCGATTTGATTCCCCTGGAAGCGGTTCCATCGTGTCCGATCTCCTGGCACTTTACGGAGAACACTTGACAGGTATGAGTCTATTAAGCTATCATTGAAGGGCTTGTTCCGGAGGGATGATCGTCCACGAGAGGTTGGTCGATGTTCAGAAGGAGAAGGTTTCTAACGCCGGAGGAAATTCATAGGAGAATTAAGATCCGCAAGATCATTTTTCATATCCTATATCCGATCGCTATGGCCCTGATCTCCTTCCTCATACTGATGGCCTTAAAGGTATAACCGGCCATGGACGTTGAAATCATAAAAGGCAGAAATGCCGTCCTGGAGATTTTGAGGTCGTCTAGAAGACATGTCATAGAGCTGGTTGTCCGTAAATCGCCGAATGATCCCAAACTCAGGGCGGCTGTGGAAATCGCTCGGAGGAGGGGAATCAAGGTCGTCTTTCAAAGGACAGAGGAGCTTGATAGGTTAGCTGAAGGTCGGAAACACCAGGGGATAGTCGCCATAACTTCCCCGGTAAGATACTCCACCCTTGACCAGATCATCGATAAGGCCTTTCTCTCCAAGAGAGTTCCCCTTATCGTGGTCTTAGATCATATTCAGGATCCACACAATCTAGGTGCAATAATAAGAACGGCTGAGGCGGTCGGCGTGCATGGCGTGGTGATACCGAAGAGACGTGCCGCCGGCCTCACCCCAACGGTCGTTAAGATCTCATCCGGGGCGGCGGATCATATCCCGGTCGCTAGGGTGTCGAACATCGCTATGACCTTGGAAAGGCTGAAGGAGGAGGGGATCTGGATCGTCGGTCTCATGCCGGAAGCCGAACGGAACATATATCAGATTGATATGAGAATACCGCTTGCTCTGGTCATCGGATCGGAGGGTAAGGGATTAAGCAGACTTGTCTCGGAAAGGTGTGATATGCTGGTTTCCATACCTATGTTCGGTGATATCAGCTCACTCAACGCTTCAGTGGCGGCGGCGGTGGCCCTCTATGAGGCCGTGCGACAAAGGATCTCTAGCTCTCAGGGACATCTATCTTATACTCCTTGATCTTCCGCCATAGCGTATTACGGCCTATTCCGAGCTGTTCTGCCGTTTTGGATCTATTTCCTCTATTTCGCCTGAGAACGGCCTCGATATATCTCCTCTCAAGCTCTTTCAGCGTATATTCCCCCTCTATCCCCTCGGCTATCAGGCCGAGAAGGATATCCTCGGAACCTTTCCGCAGCGTATCCGGCAGGTCGTCCGGTCCGATGATCGGATCGTGGGAGAGCAGGACAGCCCTTTCAATGGCGTTCTCGAGTTCTCTGACGTTCCCCGGCCAATCGTAGCTCAGGAGCATCCTGCGTGCCTCGGACGACATCTCTCTGATCTCCTTTTTCAGTTTGGCGCTGAACCGCTCCAGGAAATACTCAGCAAGCGGGAGTATATCGTCAGGGCGTTCCCTAAGCGGCGGAATCTCGATCATCACCACGTTCAACCTGTAGAAGAGATCATCCCTGAACTTCCCCTCATCGACGAGGGCCTTAAGGTCTTTATTTGTTGCCGCTATGACCCTCACGTCGATGGGGATCGTCTCGTTGCTGCCCACCCTTCTTATCCGTTTCTCCTCCAAAACCCTGAGCAGCTTGACCTGCATCGGGAAGGGTATCTCGGCCACCTCGTCGAGGAATATGGTCCCGCCATCCGCTTCCTCGAACAGTCCTTTCCTATTATAGCTCGCCCCCGTGAACGCACCCTTAACATGGCCGAAGAGCTCGCTTTCGAAAAGCGCCTCCGGGATGGCTCCGCAGTTAACGGGAACGAAAGGCCCCTCAGCCCTATGGCTGTGGGTATGAATCGCCTTAGCCACCAGTTCCTTACCCGTTCCGCTTTCCCCCTGTATGAGCACAGTGGTATCGGTCTTGGATACGACTGAGATCATCTCGAAGATCCGCTGCATGGAGCGGCTCTTGCCTATTATGTTGCCGAGCTTATACCTCTCCTTGACCTGTGATCGGAGGTTTTTCACAGCTCTGCGAAGCCTTTTATGCTCGACGGCTTTCCGGACGTGCAACAGTAAATCGTCTGGATCTATGGGTTTAGTCAGGTAATCGAAGGCGCCGAGCCTTATGGCCTCGACGGCCGACTCTATGGAGCCGAAGGCGGTAAGTATAATCACCTCGGTCTCCGGCGAGATACGCTTTGCCTCTCTCAACAGCTCCAGACCGCTTCCATCGCTCAATCTCAGATCAGTAAGGGCCAGATCGTAAACCTCCCCCTCGATCCTCCCGACCGCCTCCTGAACGGTCTCCGCCTCGTCCACCGCATATCCGTGACGTCTGAGGAGCATCGAGATGGTAAACCTCATGGATTTTTCGTCATCGACTATGAGTATTCTGCCCTTCACCTTCCCCCTCCGGACCTCTTATCGGAAGGAACACCTTGAAGGTAGCACCCCTTCCGGGCTCGCTTTCGACCTCTATCCTCCCATCATGTTGCTCGACGATCCTCTGCGCTATCGAAAGGCCCAGGCCGGTTCCCTGGGGCTTGTCGGTGTAGAAGGGGGCGAAAATCCTGTCCATCTTATCCGGCTCGATCCCGATCCCCGTGTCGGAGATGATCAGGCATATCTCATCTCCCACCCTTTCGGATCTCAGGGTTAGCCTCCCGCCCTTCCTCATCGCCTGGAGGGCATTGAGGATGACGTTCAGAAAGACCTGCTCTATTTGGTAGGGATCCACCCTTATCGGTGGAAGGTTGGGATCGAGCTCCTCGAGGACCTCCACGTCTCGAAACAGATCCGGATTATATCTCAGCACCTTCAGGGCGTCGCGGAGGATCTGATTGACATCCAACATCTCGAACTTAGGGGCTTTCGGCCTTGCGAAGGCCATGAAATCGGAAATTAATATCTCCAGTCTCCTCGATTCCCTCTCGATCGTCTTCGTCAGCACCCTGTACTCCTCATCCGAAAGCTCATCTCTGTGTTCCCTTAGAAGTCTTGCCGATGCCATTATAGAGCTCAGCGGGTTTCTTATCTCGTGGGCCAATCCGGCAGCCATCTCGCCTATTATCGCCAGCTTTTCACGCTTGATGAGTTCCTGCTCGATCTTCTTGAGATAGGTTATATCCCTGGATATCTCGACGACCCGCTCGATGTTTCCATCGGAACCTATCACCGGAAAGCCGGTCACCTCGAACACCCGTTTTTGACCTTCAGGTCCGACCACCTCTCTGGTATCCCTGAACGTCCGATTTGAGGAGAAAACCTCCTCGACGATACAAGGACGGCAGGGTTTGCCGCCGTGAAACACCTCATAACATTTCAAACCGATGATCTCCTCCCGCCTTCTTCCGATGATCTCCTCGGCTGCACGGTTGATGAAGATTATCCTTAGATGGCTATCGACTATCTTTATAACGTCCTGGATGCTATCGAGGACGAGCTTGAAGAACTCCTCCGATATGATCACCCTGACATCTCCACGCCGCTGACCGGTGTCCCACAGTCAGGACACTTTGAATGACGTATTCTGTTCTGAACAACCCTGAACCCGAAGCGCTCTACCAAGAGGGCTCCACAGTTGTGGCAATAGGTATTCTCACCTGGATCTCCGGGGACATTTCCGGAGTAGACGTATCTGAGCCCCTCCTCAAACCCTATCTCGCGGGCCATCTGGATGGTCGAGATGGGAGTGGGACGTGAATCGAGCATCCTGTAGTCCGGATGGAACCTCGATATGTGCCATGGTGTTTCCGGGCCGAGCTCCTTGGAGATGAACCTTGCTATGTCTCTGATCTCCTCCTTCGAGTCGTTGAACCCCGGCACGAGCAGGGTAGTTACCTCAACCCAGACGCCGAGCCCTTTCATGGCTTTGAGCGACTCTAACACCCCTTCCAGCCTGCCGCCCAACCTCCTGTAAGTCTCATCGCGAAAGGATTTAAGGTCCACATTGGCGGCGTCGAGATATCCGTCTATTGTTTCAAGGGCCTCCACGGTCATAAAGCCGTTCGTGACGAAGATGTTGTAAAGGCCCTCCTCATGGGCGAGTTTCGCCGTGTCGTAGGCGTATTCGAAAAATATGGTCGGCTCAGTATATGTGTAGGAAATGCTCCTACATCGATAGTGCTTTGCCGTGGCGACGACATCTTCAGGCGGGAAATCCTGCCCCTTTATCCTCCCCTTCGGATCCTGAATCTGTGATATCTGCCAGTTCTGGCAAAACGGACATCTGAAGTTACATCCCACCGTAGCTATGGACATCGATGCTGACCCGGGCGCCAGATGGAAGATGGGCTTTTTCTCTATCGGATCGACATGAGCGGCGATGGCTTTGGCGTAGACCAGCGAGTAGAGCGTACCACCTCGATTTTCGCGCACCCTACATATTCCCCTCTGGCCGTCGGGGATTAAGCATCTGTGATTGCAAAGACCACACCTGACCCTATTACCATCCAGTTTTTCGTAAAGCATAGCCTCTTTCATCGAGCGCCCCCCTTATCTCATGCGATTATCCTAACATACATCTCCTAATTATGTCAACCTGGTGGATCAGGGGGAGTGTGACCGGCGCTAATTTAACATTCCGCCACTTTGACGAAGACCCTTCTCGTTCGGGGGCCGTCGAACTCACAGAGGTAGATCGCCTGCCATGTGCCCAGCAGCAGGTCACCGTCTTCTATAAGGACCACCTCAGAGGAGCCGACCAGAGTCGATTTTATGTGCGCGGCGGAGTTGCCCTCCACATGGGCATATCTATCCTCAAACGGTATGATCTTGTTCAATTCATATATGATGTCCCTTACCACGTCCGGGTCAGCGTTTTCGTTTATGGTGATCGCCGCTGTGGTGTGAGGGGCGAAAACGTAACATACGCCTTCACCGACTCCGCTTTCCCTCACGATCTCGCGCACCTGAGAGGTGATATCGATGAATTCGACTCTCGATTTGGTTTTCACGTTAAACTTGTAAATCATTCACGTCCTCCTCTTTCGGATTTCAGTATTGCGAGACGGTTCACAATCATGGTAACACTTTCGTAGGGAGGCACTTTATGTGCCGCCGAAATCCGGCGAGGGATAAACCCCCACCCTAAGAGATAAAGTGTTACCCTAATTCATTTAGTATGAACCATCCCCGGAATGTCAGTAGATCACAATGACTAGGGATCAGAATAATCCTAAAATCGATTTGAACGTTAAAAAGCATGGGGCACACCCAAAACCAAATAACAAGGAGGTGAATACCATGTGCGCCCCACGCCAACTGTTT
>JAGGXZ010000080.1 GCA_021162805.1 Candidatus Poribacteria bacterium | reverse complement strand
GGGATGAGAAGATGAAAAGATTTGATTCTTTTTCGGCCTTTGGTGCCGGGAGGGGAGATTTTACCCTTATCAAAGCGTTGAAAAGCCCTGATCAGCGAACACTCAGGGTTGCCAAACCGTCCCCTCAGAAGGTAAAATTCCCTGAGAAAGGCTTTAAATAGGAGATGGGAGAAGAACGGATGAGATTCCTCTTTAGATTCTGGCTTCTCGTGGCTTTATCCTGCGTGATCGGCACATCGGTATGGGCTGAGCTTCGAAGAGGAGAGAAATTGATCCCCTTCGTTCTCAAGTCGATAGATAATACCGAGGTCACGCTTAAACTTGAAAAGGACAGGCTAGTCGTGGTAAAGGAATGGAACGAGAAGGACAGGAAGCATGTCCAGAGGATCTATCCCGATGCCGTGCTCGTGGATTTCTGGGCCATATGGTGCCCGCCATGCAGATTGGCTGTGCCTCATATCCAAGATCTGCACGAGAGATACTTCGAGAAGCTTATCAAAAAGGATGAGAGAAAAAAGAAAGAGATAAAAGGTGGACTGGTGGTCATAGGAGTGGGCCTCGATAGGGGCGGCTCACGGGCGATTAAACCCTTCGCCAAGAAGGCCAAGCTCACATATCTCCTTCTCGCCGATCCCGTTAAGAGGGATGCGTCGGAGAGGTTGATCACCGACGCCAGGATGGCAGCGTCGGCATATAAAGTCAGGGGTATTCCCACGATGTATCTCTTCGATTCAAAGGGGATAATTCGGGCTGTCCATGTGGGATTCGCCCCTGGCATGGAAAGCGCTATCGAGGAGGAGATCAAAAAGCTGGTCAAAAGTAAACCGTCGGGCAAATGAGCGATCTGCCATTACCTATTTCATCCAATACCGGCCAGCGGGCGACCGATGGCGGACGTCATTTTCGGACCAGATGGCTCTGGTTGCTTATACTGATCATATCCGCCTTTGCCTTCGGGGCGGGACTGATCTTGGGCGAGGCTGAGTTCGTACTCGAGAAAGCGGTGAACGTATGCCTGAGCTGCATCGGCATAGGATAAACATCAGACGTATCGTCCAGATCCTGAGTCTTCTCCTGATAAACCCATACTTTCCAGGACTCAGCTCCGGGGGGATCTATCAGGGCAAGCTCAAGTATGTGTGCGTTCCGGTTTTGAACTGTTACTCCTGTCCGCTGGCGGTTTTCGCCTGTCCCATAGGAGCGCTTCAGAGCTTTCTCGCTTATATGAAAGCTAACCTTTCCCTTGGCCTTTATCAATCCGGCCTCTATGTGCTTGGATTTTTGGGCATCGTCGGGGCGATATTCGGCCGGGCTACCTGCGGTTGGATCTGCCCTTTCGGCCTGTTACAGGATTGGACTTATAAGCTGAAAACCCCTAAGTTCAGGGTACCTCGTCTCCTCAGATATGTCAAATACGCGGCTCTGGCGCTGACCGTTTTCATACTGCCCGCCTTGCTGCTTGACGAGTTCGGCTGCGGTCAGGTGTGGTTCTGCAAATGGATATGCCCGGCGGGAACGCTCGAGGCCGGTATCCCGCTGGTGAGCCTGAATGCGAGCTATAGGGAGGCGATCGGGATACAATTCTGGCTGAAGATCTCCATACTGATCGGTTTCCTCATCTGGATGATCTTTAGCAGGAGACCTTTCTGTCAAACGCTCTGCCCGTTGGGAGCGATATTCTCGCTTTTCAACAGAATTAGCCTCCTCAGGCTGAGCATCGATGAGGAGGTGTGTATCAGGTGTGATAACTGCTACAGGGTTTGTCCCATGGATCTGAGGATATATGAGGATGTGAACGATCCGAACTGCATCAGATGCCTCAGATGCAAGGGGGTTTGTCCGGTGAAAGCGGTGAAGTGGGGATGGGTAAATCGATCGGAGGAGGGATATGAAAGGGGATAAAGGATATGCCGATATCTTAGCCGAGCACAGGATCTCACGGATGGAAAGTCGGGAGCTGCGGGATCGAGGCCGTGCCGGATGAATGTCGGCATGGTTATCGGCTTGGCTATCGCGCCTTCAAGCTGAAGATAGGCAGGCGAACGGAAGGAGTGGATTATTCGGCTTACAAACTCGTCGAGGGAAATGTATTGGTTCCCAATTCGCCCGGATTCGGAATCACGTTGAAATCAGTTGACACCCAACCGATATGATGGTATCTTTATGAGGTCATGAGTGGAAAGATAGATGACACCCTTCTTCTCAAAAGTGAGATAATCAGATTTCTCAGAGAGCTCAGCCAGCAGGAGGATCTGACGACATTCCGGCTTGAGAGAGAGCTGGATAAACTTCTCAATTCTGACGACAGAGCTGTCCCACTGCTTTTGAACATCTTTTCAAGGTGTAGGAATCCGACCCTGCTCGATATGATAGCCTATGCTTTCGAGTATCTAGATGATGAATCCATCGTCGATCCCCTGTTCGATATGCTCCTGAACCCGAAGACGACAAAGGAGGCTAAGCTCAGGATCATCTCCGTGCTGGGCAAGTATGGATATGAGGACCTCTCGGTTGAACTTGAGGGGATCGCCCCTGAGCTTTCAAAGGAGCTGGATGAACTTGCCGAGGCGAACTTCAATGAGCTGATGGGCATGGCCCAAAACGACGATGAGGTGTTGAGCCTCCTGATGGATGAGATCGACGGATTATCCAGGGAGGCGAAGCTAGATTACATATCCTACTTGAAGGGCTTGGATGTTCCAGGAGTGATCAGGGTTCTGGAGATGCTCGGCTCGATCATCGGTGATGATGTGATAGCCGAGGAGGCGATAAGGGCGATCTCGACCGTTAAAAGCCCCGAATCCATATCAGCCCTGAGGAGAATCGCCCGTCGCACGGTCTATCCCCGCTTGAAATCCTTGGCCGAAAGGGGCATCCGTAAGCTGATGCTTATGGGGGTATCTCAACCCGATGAAAGCTTCCCCAAACCGGCTGCCATATCGTTGATCGTCCTGACCCCTATAAACGGCAACGGCGATAGGAGCATATGGGTCTGTGGGTTCTCCAAAGAGCGGGATAAGATGCGATTCAGCGGGTTTACCATCAATACCGATATAGGTTTGAAGGAGTGCTATGGGAGATCAAGCCTCAAGGAATACTACTTCTTCTTCGCATATGAAGACCTGAGGAAGAAGACAAACCCCATCGAGATACCCGCCGGCTACGCCCTCAAGCTTCTCAAGGACGCTCTACACAGGAGCCTGGAATCCGGTATCCATATCCCATACAGATTCGCCGTGTGGGCGCAGATCTTCGACGCTGCCGATCTGACGCCGGAGAAATACGAGATAAACTGGGATGATAGGTTTGAAGATATAGACGTGGAGAGGCTTTTCACGGAGACGGGATTGCTCTTTTACAGATCTGAATTCCGCGATTGGTATGATCACTCTCCAAAGGCTATGGAGTATTACATGAGAGCCTCCAACTTGAAGTCAGGGGAGAAATTGGATTCACTCATCAGAAGATACGCTCTTGAGGTGTTTGAGCCGAGGCGGGAATCGATACGAAGGAGCCTCGAGCTTATGGCCGATTTCTTCTGGATGGAGAGGCTGAGAGAGCGGGAAGCAGCCCTCGCTTTTGTGGCTGCTTCGAAGTTAGGGGATAGGAAACTGCCGATCTACAAACATCCTTTCATCGCCATGATGATAGAGCACAGCTTCCATATGGCTGGTATGCTTTTCAGAAGGAGAGGAAACTCAGAAAAAGGATAAGGAGGTTGTCGTGGATAGGGTTAAGCTCGGGTTCATAGGGGTCGGCGGCATAGCCGGCGCACACCTGAATATATTGGCCAAGATGGAGGACGTCGAGATAAAGGCCCTCTGCGATGTAAATCCCCAGACGCTGGAGAGACGAGGGCAGGAGTTCGGCGTCAAATCGCTCTATGGAGATTTCAAGGAGATGATCGATAAGGAGGAACTCGACGCCGTCTACATATGCGTTCCTCCCTTCGCCCACGCCGATATAGAGGAGAAAGTGGCCGAGAGAGGATTGCATATGTTCATCGAGAAACCGGTCGAGTTACATATGGAAAACGCCATCCGCAAGGAGGAGACGATAAGAAAGGCCGGGGTTATCTGCTCGGTGGGATACTGCGCCAGATACCTGGACATCTCGGACAAGGTCAAGGAGCTTTTGAGGGATAAGGTCGTCGAGCTTGCCCTGGGCTACTTCATGGGAGGAGCCCCGGGGAGATGGTGGATACAGAAGGATAAATCCGGGGGCCAGCTCGTCGAGCAGACCACGCATATGGTGGACATAGCCAGATTCTTCTTAGGAGATGTCCAGGCGGTTAACGGTGCCTTCGTCGCTTTGACGAGACCATCCCCCGATTACACGATAGATAACGCCAGCATAGTAACGCTTTATTTTAAGAACGGCGCCATAGGTTCGATCACATCCGCATGTATGCTCTCCCAGGGGTATAAGACGGGACTTGATATGTTCGCCAGGGATTACATCCTCGAGTTCACCTATGGCAACCTCCGGATAAGAACCCCCCAGGGCACCGAGGAGATAAAGGCAGGTGTCAACATGTATCACGAGGAGGATAGGGCCTTTATAGATGCCGTGAAAAGCGGCGACCGCTCGTTGATCCGATCACCCTATGCGGACGCTGTCAAAACGTTGGAGATCACCCTAGCAGCGGAGGTTTCGGCGAGGGAGAAAAGGGTTGTCGAGATGAAATTTCAAGCGTGAGGACGGGCTATGAGCCCGTCCCACCCTTATCGGAAGGAGGGAAAAGCTTATCCAGCAGATCATACCTGACCCTGTAGAGTGAGAGTCCTCCCTTCCTATAGACTAACTCCAGTCCCGGGATCTTCCCCTCCACCAGGGGTTTCAGCGTCGGGCGGATGTTGAGCTGTGGGATTATATGTGTGACCTTGTAGAACCTCATCACATCGACGATATCCTTCAGATCGGCCCTCGGAATCTGAATCGCCTTCTGCTCAGTGTAAAAATGTAGCTCCCAGGGATTACGGGTCATCGTTATCGCCCCCGGCGCGTTCTCCCTCAGCCATTTGGCTACATCCATCCAATCGACCCCACCCTCATGGTATGGATATCCGCCGTTTTTGTAATCGCGATAGATCTGGCGCGAGTTATGCCATAGAAGCGGCGCTATGCCGATCAGAAGAATCAGTGAGGCGGCCCAGGTGAATCTTTTAGGGAACGGAAGGCTTATAAATCTGTGCGCCGTCCACAGGCCCGTGATGATGACAAGCGGGACGAAAGGGAAGGCCAGCCTGTCTATCGGGCTCCAGCAAAGCGAGAGGAATGTCATCAGCGCACCGGATGGGATCAGAAAGGCGATGAGCCTCGGCTCAAACCAGATCATCATAAAGGTGGATACGATCCTCCTGATCCTCTTAAGCCGGATCATCGTCCATGAGGAGATTATCGCTTTCGATCTCATCGATGCGGGGGATATCAGCTTCCGTAGGACGTTCTCCTCCATCAGATACAGGGCTGAAAGGGCGAAGAGGATAAAGCCCACAAGGGCGGGGAGCCCCGTATAGTACGTCCTGAACTCGCTCCACCTCAGATCGCCCCATCCTCTTCCATCGTCAAAGAAGCTCCACCACAGATACCGTTTGTAAAACTCGGCCGTCTTATTCATTACGACGTTTAGCCCCTTTTTGAACTTCCAGGTTACGTTGGGCAGGTTCCCGCCCTTATAGAGCGAGTATGTTCCCACCTCCCAGTCCTGATACCCGATATACCCGGCGGCGTAGCTCTGGGTGCTGAAGATGGGGTTTCCGAAATGGATCGTGTTCCTCACGAACCAGGGGATCAACACGAGCAAGATGGTCAGCAATCCGGCGGCGAACATCCTATCGGCATGTGATCGGTCTTTGACCTTAAAACGCAGGAGGAGATAGGCGAGCAGGTAGGAGGGGATGAGGACGAGCCCCGATCCCTTGGCGTAATAGGAGAGGGCGGCCGAGATGCCCATGATAGGGAACCATCTGGGTTCTTCCAGCCCCTTTAGAAAGAGAAGTATCGTCGTGGCCACCATGAAGGTGTATAACAGATCGGAGAGGCAGTAGAGCGAATGGCGGAACATCTTCGGCACAACCAAAACGG
This sequence comes from Candidatus Poribacteria bacterium, assembly GCA_021162805.1. Lineage (NCBI taxonomy): Bacteria > Candidatus Poribacteria > Candidatus Poribacteria bacterium. The sequence continues at coordinate 2,506 of JAGGXZ010000080.1, read as the reverse complement.
CAAGGCCGGCGGCCAGCCCGACAAGGCTGCTTCTGGTCAGCTTCCGCGCCAGCAGGTAGGTCACGATCGGCAACCCCAGCGATGAGACCAGAAGGGAAGGGATCTTCGCCGCGAAGGCCCGCTTGCTGAAGATCAGAAAGAATGGAACGATCAGAAAGGAGTAGAGCGGCGGATAATGGGCATCGGGATGCGTTATCTGAGGATATTTCCGCTGAGAGATGAAGTAACAATAACCGATATACTCGACCGATAATCCCCTGCCGTGGATAAGACTATCGGCCATCTCGGCATAATCGGCTGCATCGGCATGCCCTATCCACTTTATGGGATATACGATCCACAGTTTCACCCCGAAGAGGATCGTTCCCACTATCGCCAGAGCGATCAGAGCCCATCTACCCATCGGTGCTAACCGGAATATGCCTCTGTCTGAGGACCTCTCTGAGAAGATCACCGCGGACACCATTAACCGTCGTTATTCATGGAGCTCATCGACGTTATCTCTTACCTTTCTTATCGCCTCAAGGATCAGATCCATATCCTCCCTTTCGCCCAAAAAGGCGGCATGCGGTATGCTAAGTGCCTCTTCCCTGTAGATCCTCTCCGCCTCAGGGCAATATACCTTGCTGTAATCTATCTCCCTGCCGTAGAGAGGACATTTTATCGGGCAGCCTGTCCTGCCGAAGTTCATCTTTTGGAACAGGGGATTGTGATATATCGGCTCCCCATGAGCCCCTATTCCGATCGGAACCCCCTCAGCTCTTAGGGCCTCTATGAATCTATCTCTGGGTATCCCGTCGAACTCCTCTTGTTTATATCTGAAATTCCAGTAATAGAAGCTCCATCTCGTGCAGAACTTTCCCTCGCCCCACATGTCGAAATCCACCAACGGTTCCACGCCCGGTATCTCCTTCAGTCCTTCAGCCAGATATCTGGTGTTCTGCTCCCTCCTTTCCACCTGTTCGTCTAACCTTTCGAGCTGGCAGAGCAACACGGCTCCCTGCCACTCGGTCATCCTCAGGTTGGAGGCCACCCTGTGGAACTCGTAGAAGGGCCTTCCGGGTATCCTGCCTATATGCATGAAGGAGTACGCCTTTTCGGCCAATTCATCATCTGACGTAAGCACTATCCCACCTTCGCCACAGGTCATGACCTTACCCTGCTGGAAGCTGAAGGCGCTGAGATGCCCCAGAGAGCCACATCTTCTGCCCTTATATTCCGACCCATGGGCATGAGCACAATCCTCTATGACGATGAGATCGTGCTTATCGGCTATCTCCATTATCCTGTTCATATCGCAGGGGAATCCTCCGTTATGGACGGGGATTATCGCCCTGGTTTTATCGGTTATAGCGGCCTCTATCGCCTCGATGCTGATGTTGTAGGTGAGGGGATCGACGTCCACGATTATAGGCACGGCGTTCACAAGGGCGACGGAGGTCGCCGTGGCGACGAAGGTCAAAGCGGGAACGATCACCTCATCTCCGGCCTCCACGCCGGCGGCCTTCAGGGCGCATTCCAGAGCCTGAGTTCCATTCGTCACCGCCACGCCGTATTTAGCCTGACAATATCGAGCGAACCTGTCCTCAAACTGCGATACCTTCGATTTCTCGGGGGAAGCCCCTCCTCTCCACCAGTTTCGGGAGTGGAGCACCTCCATGAGCGCCTTCTCCTCACGTTCGTCGAAGATAGGCCATGTTTTCCCCAGAGGCCGATCGACGACGGGCTTGCCACCCTTCAATGCCAACTTTGCCATTTTATCCTACCTCCCTTTTATGTTCAGAACCTCAATCTCAACCTGCTTTCCCCGGCCATAATGATAACACGAAAAGGGAATGAGGTGAAGTTGACACATCGTCCGCCATCGGTTATAAATACCTTCGCTCATATTATCGTTAAGTGTAGCAGAGATTTTTAAAGCTACTGTCCGCAGTCGGCAGTCCGCCGTCCGCCGCTATTCTAGGGTCAAGAGTCAAGGGACAAGGGACGAGAGTCGAGAGATGAAAAGAAAAAAGACTCTTGACTCTAGACTCTCGACCCTCGACTAATCCGACGCTGCGGACCGCGGACGGTGGACGGCGGACAATTAGCCATAGATACTACACTCAAGGGAAATAAGATTAAGGAGAGGTGATATGAGGACGGACAGACTGCTTATCGGTATACTGATAGGGGTTGTGTTGGGCATGATCCTCGGCGGATGGGCCCCCGGCTTCGGCGCCAGATTGAAACCGCTTGGCGATCTGTTCCTAAACGCCCTGATGATGATCGTGATCCCGCTGATCATATCATCTATGATCGTCGGCGTCACGGGGCTGGGCGATATCAGAGAGCTTGGGAGAATGGGATGGCAGACATTGGTATATTATCTGATCACCACCAGCATATCGGTCGTGATAGGCATAACCATGGTCAACCTGATAAAACCGGGGGTAGGTCTCTCCATAAGTCCGCCGGAAGCCCTGAAGCACGGCGAATATTCGATCGGTCAGCTCATCAGCGAGCT
>JAGGXZ010000079.1 GCA_021162805.1 Candidatus Poribacteria bacterium | reverse complement strand
CTTCCCCTCCATCTCTCCTCTCCCTTTCGGTAACATTATCTTTTGAGCCTACATCCGATTTCGGTAACATTATACATGAACGATAGCGTCACTTGACAAGGGGGGGGGGGTGATATGTGCTATACTTTGTACCCGAAAAGTGCAAAAGTATAGAAGAAGACAAACCTCCACCGATTCAGTTGTGAGCGATGTGGGTGTCAGTGGTAATGCCTTGCTTGAACGAATCTGCCACCATAGGAGCATGCATTACCAAAGCAAGAATGGCTCTGAAGGAGATGAAAGCACAAGGTGAGATAATTGTCGCTGACAACGGATCTACTGATGGCTCCGTTAGGATAGCTGAGTCCTTGGGAGCGATAGTTGTCCATCAGCCCAAAAGGGGATATGGTAACGCATGCAGAGCTGGGATGGACGCCGCGAAGGGGAAGTTCATCCTGATTGCAGACTCAGATGGGACATATGATCTGGGAGAGATGTGGAAGCTCGTGGAGATGCTCCGGAGGGGATACGACATCGTTTTGGGAAGCAGGCTGAGGGGGGAAATGGAAAGGGGATCGATGCCTCTTCTGCACAGGTATTTGGGAACACCTTTTCTGAATGTATTGATGAGGTTGCTTTTCGGTGTGAAGGTGAGCGACAGTCAGAGCGGCATGAGAGGGATAAGGAGGGAGGCATATAGGAGGCTGGATTTGAAGGCTGAAGGGATGGAGTTCGCCTCTGAGATGTTGATAAAGGCTGCGGTGATGGGTATGAGGATAGGAGAGGTTCCGATAAGCTACATGAGGAGGGGTGGTGAGTCTAAGCTGAGGACGTTCAGGGATGGGTGGAGGCATTTGAGGTTGATATTGGGTTACCGGCTTAAAAGCTTGTTTATCAACTCAATAGGTGATAAAATTTAGGAGGTAGGTAAGATGATATTGTTTTTCCAAAGATTGGGTTTGGGCAAGATTCTGTTTGTGGTGGTGGCAATAGGTTTTCTGGCAACAGCTTTGTGGGGGATATCGCAGAGCAAGACATTGCTCTCAAAAGAGCAGATGCGGGAGATTACGGGTGGGAATCCTAATTTGAATATAACGCTTACTCCTTTAGGGACAAATTGGTTGCCGAAGGGTTATCCCTATAACAATACTGCTAACATTACCGTCAGTATTACAGGTGATACAAGTTATCTTCCTTATTGTGTTGCCAAGTTTTACCTGATCCCAACAGCTTACGAGGGTTATTGTATGAACGCTGGTAATCAAACGACTGATGAGCCTGATCTCGAATTTTTGCCCGATGACCAACAGGATGATCACTCGGGGAAGATCACCTGGGATGGTAAAAACCAAATGATCGAAGCAAGGTTTGCTGACTCTACAGTCACAACATTTGTAGTCAAGGTAAAATGCCACGACTGGGGTGCTTATAGTCCCTTGTATGCGAGACTCTATTATGGCAATTCGATGCTATCGGAGACTTCCATCACAATCCCACGGGACGATAATGGAAATGAGATAGCAGATGGTTGGATGAATGATGGCCAGATCAACTATACAGCATCTGACGATAATGAAACCGGGCCAAGTGGAAACAACCACAACGGTGATGGGTTTTCCGTCTATGAGGAATATCGCGGTTTTCGGGTGAAGGGGAATCACATTCGAACCAATCCATCGGAAAAGGATCTGTTCGTGTACAGCAGCTGCGCAGAGGGATATGGATATGCGAGCAATTTACCATCTCCCTTCAAAGTTCGACTTATCAACTGGGGAGACATGGAAAATCGAGTGATGAATTCGAAAAGATCAGGGGGATTCCCGGATCAAACCAACTAGCACTGAAGGTACTAAGGAATGATACAGCAACTTGTGATGAAATTAGGGCAATGTATGATGGAGAGCTCTATTTTGGATATGCTCCTAATTCTCCTGGGACACCCAATCAGGTTGGTGACATAACGATTTATTACAAGGCGATTCGATATAATACCGATCCTAACAGCGATGAAAACACGATAGATTCGGATGATCCGGAAGCCAGGAAGAGAATTATCGGCCATGAGATCGGTCACGGCGTTAACCTCGATGATACGTATGGTAATCCGGCTTATGACATAATGACTCGTAATTTCACTAAGATCATGGAAATGGGAACTACGTATAATTCTGTCCATACTAGTGACTATAAGCTCCGGTAAACCCAAAGGGGGAGATCAGAATGCTCCGATATAAGCTCGTGATTATAGCCTTCATAATAACGGCTTCTCTGACCTTTTGGTTCCTTTATGAACATCACCCTACTTTCCTATCCGGCCTCAAGGAATCCACAGGAGTTAATGACGTTGCTCTTGATGACAAACGTATCCCCTCAGGAGCAACATCATCTGAGGATAAAACTCCGGATAATTCCGGCAGTTCCCCGGATATATCCACAAAGAGCACCAGGAATACCGGCAAAAGGAATTATTTAGCTGAGATCAAAGCTTACATAGAGCGGGCACGCCGAGAGGGGAAATCCATAATAGTCCCCAAGGAGCTTGCAGAGGAACTCGGTGTCCCAGCGATCAAGCCGCCGCCGGAGCCGGAGTTCCACTCCATGGACCCCAGGATTCCGGATGACAAAATGAAAAGGATCGTCGAGCTATACGATCGCCTGGACAGCGAAGGTATCGAGGTTCAATATGGTCCTCACCCTGAGGAGGTTGCTATCCTAACAGAAGGGATGGATGCTTTAAGCGCAGCTAAATATTTGAAGGAGTTGCATTATTATGAGTATGCCCTTGAATATGCGGAGAAAGCCCTGGCCGAGAATCCGAATTCCCTGGAAGCGTTGCTGTTGAGAACACAATTGCTCCCTTCCGGTCGAGAGGATGAGAGGGAAGCGGGATTCCGAAGAGTTCTTGAGATGGACCCTAACTGCGTGGATGCTCTTATCGGCCTTGCATCGATAGTCAAATATAGAAATCCGCAGGAGGCTATATCATACTATCGGAAGGTGCTGGAAATCGATCCATCTCGTAAATATTTGTATTTCTCCATTGGCGAGAGTTATGAGAAGCTTGGGCGATATGAGGATGCGATAGCCGCCTATAATAAATTTTTGAAAGAAGGAAATAAAAATGCGCTGTGGTCGAGACGAATAGCGTTGAAGCGGATTCAGGAGCTTGAATCGCTTACACAGACCACTCCCCAGGAGCAGCCCAGAGAGGCTCCACCTGAGCAGGTCCCTCCCGGCAAATCAAGAGAGAGGATAGCACCTATTCCGGAATCTGAAGGGGAGATGGTGAGGAAAGAGCCTGCGGCGAAACCCTCCTATGAGAGAGGATCAGAAGGATATCAAGGAGATGTTGGAGGGGAATACCGACGGCTCGTTGAGGAAGATCCCAAAGGCATGGCCTTAGCTCATTACGAATATGCCAGGGAGCTGATGAAACAGGGTAAAATAGATGAAGCGATCTACAGCCTGTATCGAGCCATAGAGCTGAACCCCGATCATGCCGATAGTTACAGGCAACTTGCCAAAGCTTACGAAAAGGCGGGCTACCTGGAGGAGGCAACCATCCTCTACCAGGAAGCGCTGAAACGATTCCCCAAAAATAAACGATTGCAGCGGGATTGGGAGACATTCCGTAAGAAATACCTGGAGCTAGAGAAGCGAAAGTCAAAGTGAGAGCCTGGTCGCTTGGCATACTATGCCTTTCCCTCGTATTGGGTATTCTTATACGAATCCAGAGCCTCCCATCGCTGCAAGATCGCTATCTCCTCGGCACCGATGCCTACCGTCTGGTGCGGCAAAGCAGGGTGATACTGGAGAAAGGGAAACTTCCCAAACGGGATATGATGCGAGCCGCACCCTTGGGGAAGGACAACTCACAGCAGTTCACCCTCTACCCCTATGCCCTCGCATATGCCTTCCGGGTTTTGAAACCTATCATCCCAGGCCTCACCCTCGACCGAGTTGCTATACTTTATCCCGTGCTCACCTTCATCCCGATTCTCATCTTCTTCTTCCTGTTAGCCCGCCACCTGACCGATGCCATCACCGCCCTGTACGCCTGCATAGCCCTCTCCGTGGCGCACGGATTTATCTTTAGAACAATGGCTGGCTTTGCGGATAGGGATGCCTTCACGATCCTGATGTTCCTGCTCTCCCTTTACCTTTTCTGCAGATCCCAACGCGCTCGGACTCTTCTTTGGGAAGGCTGCTTCGCTTTTCTATCGGGCATCACAACGGGCCTCATGGGGCTGAGCTGGGCAGGTGTCGGCCTGCTAACCACCATCATATTCATCTGGAATCTGATCTATCTCCTTACCGATCGATTCACAAGCCGGCATTATCTGCTCTATTGCCTGTGGTATCTGCCTGCTATGGGGTTCATGCTTCCCCATCCCGGATTTCACAACCATCTATCCGAACCTTTCGTCTGGCTGGCGATCGGTTTGCCTAGCTATCTGTTCGTTGTGGCAACCTTGTATTGGGCTTTGAGAGATTCAACAGTTCTGGATCGTCTCCCGTTGGGAGGGCGACTGCCGCCTGGGTGGTATCTCATCGGTGTCATCTCCTTCTTCGGCATCCTACTGAGCATTCCCATCTTAGGTCCCGATTGGCTTTGGGGGAGGATGGTGATCCTCAAGGATCATTTCTTCCACCCCCTTGGACGAAACCGGGTGATGAGCTCCATAGCCGAGATGAGATCCTCATATTTCACCGACTGGTGGGAAGGGTTTGGCCTCTTCTTCTTTCTCTCCATAGCGGGGGCCATGCTTTTGCTATACAGGATATTTTGTGAATCATCCCTCAATGCCTGGTATGTGCTTTGTGGTTTCATGTTTCTGATGGGTGGAGTCATCTACAGCCGCCTATTCCCGCATGTAGTGCTGAACGGCAAAACGGTCGCCTCGGATTTCCTGTATCTGGGAGCGGTTATCCTTTTCGTTCTCCTAGTGGGCGGGTTGTATCTCCGCGGCTATCACCGATCAGGAGCCAAAGAGAAGAACCCTTCCTCAATGGATGGAAACTCTTTGCTTCTGCTGATCTGGTTTGTGTGGGGTCTGATCCTCACCCGGTCAGCGATCCGGTTCGGTTTCTTCTTCACCCCTATCGCTTCGATAACGGGCGCTTTCTTCATCGTGCAGCTCAGCAGGCGTATCTTGCCCTCCCGGTATCATCGCCTCCCGCTTTTATCGGTTGCCACTGGGGTGGTGATCCTCCAGCTTTTCCTCCGGGAGAGGGATTCTCCTTATCTCCTCATTGGGTTGACCGTAATGGGTCTGAGCCTTCTATGGACTTTTAAGGCGGAGGTGAGATGGAGGATGGGGCGGCTTGTGGGGTGGGCATTTGTGGTTGTTATGACGCTGGCCTCTCTCGCCGGCATACCGGGATATGATGGGTTGGCGGGGAGGGGCCTTGCGCATGCCCAAAGGGTCGTACCCCTGGTTGCCCCTGAATGGAGGGAGGCTTTCAACTGGATGCGTGACAACACCCCCTCTGATTCCGTCATCGCTGCCTGGTGGGATTACGGAAGCTGGATCAACTATCTGGCAGAGCGAGCGACCGTGATAGATGAGGAGCAGAATCAGTATTGGGTTCACCTGATGGCAAGACATGTTATGATGGGGCAGAGCGAAGAGGAGGCGCTGGAGTTTCTCAAAACTCATCGTGTCACCCACCTGCTTTTGAGCTACCGTGAGGTGGAGAACCTGTATTGGATCTCCTGGATCGGTTCCGATCAGAATGAGGATCGCCTCTGCTCTTTAGGAGTATTGCCGAGACAACCCGCTGAGGGGAAGAAGCTCTATTTTCACAATCCGAGGGGGATCGTTATAGATGATCCTCTGGAGATCGAGGGGCGTTTCTATCCCCGCCGCAGTCTCCTTCTGATGGATGTCTCCGTGCCGATAAAAGAGGACGGATCTTTCGATACTCCTCAGGCGAGAGTCGTCTATCGGGGGAGTTATCTGAGATTGACGATCTCGGAGGTATATTTCTATGGCAGGCGGTGGTATTTCCCGGATGGTGATCTACCTGGATGTCTACTTTTAAACGCAGCCTCTCCCCTGGATTTTCAGGATATAGACCCTTCTGTGATTCGCTCTGCGACCTATCTTCCTCGTGTTGCCCGTCAATCGTTGCTCATCAAGCTTTTTCTGTTGAACGAGCCCAGCGAGGCTTTTCAGCTTGTCTATCCTGTATCCGGAAATCCTAACGGTCCGGTCAAAATCTGGCGTATCCGATATCCTAAGGGGATTAGGGTCGTCCCTGATTATCTGCGATTGGATGTTCCTGATCCCTCTGTTCTGCGGCCATAAGGGGGTTGAGGGATGAAGATTCTTCTTTACATGGCCGTCATCCTTTGCATTTTGCCGTTGATCCTATCCTCCTGCAAGGGGAGATCCGATCCACCGGTTATTGGATGTGGCCCTTGGTCGTTGGCGAAGATACTAGAACTGATGGGTAGGGATGTGGATGTTGAGGAGCTTGCTAAACTGGCAGGGGTAGATGAAAGAGGCTGGACATCCATGTATGGTCTATCACAGGCGGCGAAGGCGCATGGGTTGGAGGTCGTCGGATACAGGTTAAGCCTGGAGGAGTTGAAGGATATTCACTTACCGGCAATTGCCCATGTGAAAGGAGATCATTTTGTGGTTCTTCTGTCATGTGGTTCGTCTTATGTGACGGTTATCGATAACGACCGACAGTTCGATATGTCGATTGCCGATTTCGCTCAGATATGGGATGGGACGGTGCTGATTGTCCGTGAATCGCGACCTTTCTGAGCAGATCAGCTCAAGCGAAGCTGGTGGAGTTCATGGGCGAGCCCGGGTTTCTGCGCGTGGGCGGGTTGGAGATGGTGCACGTAGATGGTGAGGGTGATCGTTACCGCTAACTCTGATCTGAAAGCGATGATGGATGAGTGTATTGTGCCAAGAGCGGATTCAAAGCGCGAGTGGCGATCCAGGTGGCGATGTGTTCGGCGCTGGCGATCACTATGAACCCCTCAAACGTGACCGGGGCTGTGACGCCGGCGACGGGCATGGCGGTGAGCCCCGTCTGTGCCGCTTGACAACTCCCCCACGATGTTGTAATTTCTGCGTAACAGCCTAGCTGGTAACGATGTGATACGATAACGGCTGACTAGTTCCCTCATCTCAGGATGGAGGTCGAGGAGATGAAGATGGCACTGATATCGGTTTTGGCCGGCATATTGGCCTTTGCGGCCGTCCATCAGAACATCATCCCCAACGGGGATTTTGAAAAGGACAGCAACGGGGACGGGATGGCGGATCACTGGCGGTTTTCGGGAGACAAGGGGGTGAGCGTCACCTGGGAACGGGATAAGGGGTTCACGGGAAGGTTCAGCCAGAAGCTCACATGCACCCGCTTCACATATCTCTCCCCGGCCAGCCACGCGATGCTCTGTCAGGTGAATACCGTTCGACTGGAGAAGGGGAGATGGTATAAGCTCTCATTTGCGGCGAAACAGGAGGGGATCCGCAGCCGAGCTGTACAGGTGGCCATCGTAAACATGAAAGGCTGGCACGATTGTGGTTTGAGCGAATCCTTCCGCGTGCCTCGTGAATGGAAGCGGTTCGAGTTCGCCTTTCGGGCCACCGAGACGATCGCGGATCACGTTCGCCTTCAGTTCTGGTATACCTCGACGGGAACCCTTTGGCTGGACGACGTCCGACTGGAGCCGTCTGAGCCGGTGGTGAGGAGGTTTACGGAGGTGGTCCCCTCCACCGACGCCGTGAACCTCCTGCCGAACAGCAGCTTCGAGTGCGGCACGAGCGGTTGGGGGAGCGTCGCCGATCTGCCCGGCTGGGGAGGAAATTTGAACCTGCTCGTGGGCGAGGTGGATACCACGACGGCGCGGTTCCACGGGTCAAGCTTCAAAATCGCCCTCACGCCGGAGAGTTTGCCCGTCTTCTACTTCGACTACTTCCCCCTTTACCGCGTCCCGGTGAAGGCCCCGCAGCTGGCCAACCGGGGCTGGATCGAGGTGGAGCCGGATGTGGATTACACCCTGTCCGCCTACATGAAGTCTGATGCCGAAGGGCTGGTCGGCGTGCTCTCGGTGCGACGTGCGTTCCGGGGAAGCCTGAAACGCAGGGTTCAGCTTACGACGGAGTGGGGGAGATATACGTTCACCTTCCGCCCTCATGCTGAGCAGATATTCATCGCCCTGGGCCTGGATCTGGAGGCGTCGAGGAGGGGAGCTGGAACGGTGTGGATCGACGGGGTGCAGTTGGAGAAAGGTTCAGAGGCGACGCCTTACCACCCCCGAGCGACCGTGGAGGTCGGATTGGAGACGGATCGCCTGGGAAACATCTTCCCCTACGGCGAGGAGCCGGAGATGAGGGCTATGCTCTTCAACTCAGATGAAATCCCCCATACCGTCACCCTGCGCCTGCGGACGACGGACTTCGATGACACCGTCGTCCATGAGGATGTACTCTCAGTTGATGTGCCCCCGGGTCAAACGGTGGAGGTGCCAGTTCGTCCCGGCGTGCGACGGAAAGGTTTCTATCGCCTACATCTGCGTGCTGAGGGCGCGGAGGTATCGCTCACCCGCCCATTGCGCTTCGCCATCATCGAACCTTACACCAAAACCGATAGCCTTTTCGGCATGAACCACGCCTACCCATGGCCCCATCTGTTGGATCTGAGCGGGGAGATCGGGCTTCGCTGGTTCCGCGATTGGTCGTTGAAGTGGCAGGAGGTGGAGCCGGAGAAGGGACATTTCGAGTTCACGGAGGCAGATCGTCAGATCGATCGTGTCTTGGAGCGAGGACTGAATGTGCTGGCTTTGCTCCCCTTTCCCTCCAGCAACTGGTCCTCCAGCGCCGGGCCGGAGGTGAAGGTGAGCGAGCGTTATCCGGGCAGCCGTGAACGGATGGCCTATATGCCGCGAGATCTGAATGAGTTCGCCGCCTATGTGCGTGCGACGGTGCGACACTATCGCGACCGTATCCACGCCTGGGAGATATTGAACGAACCGATCTACACCTCCTACGCTCTGCCTCGGCGAAGGGGCTACAAGGTAGAGGACTACGTGCGGCTGCTGCGGGTTGCCTATCGAGCGGTAAAGGAGGTTCAACCGGATGCGTTGGTCATCGGGGGCATTGCAGGCGGACCGAATCTATATACGAGGGAGTTCATCGACGCCGACGGCCTGCGCTGGGTCGATGCGCTCAACCTGCACATCTATCCCGGCCTGACGGCGCCGGAGGAGTATGAGGAGCCCCTGGCTCAGTTGCGCCAGTTGATGCGTTCGGTAGGAGCCGATAAGCCCATCTGGTTCACCGAGGGCGCATACTACGCCGACGACGATAAACCGTTCGAGCCCTATAGGTCATGGCTTAAGCCGCTGGAGGGCGAGACGGAGGCGGCCGAGTGGCAGGTCAAGTTCAATACCCTGCTGCTGACCTACGGGGTGAGGAAGATCATCTATCACTCCGGCACGCCCGGCAGCCTCAACAACGAGAGCCTTTCGGGGATCTTCTTTGAATGGGGAGGAGCACCCCGAAAAATGCTGGTCACCCAGGCGGCGATGGCCAACCTGCTCGGCCCCAAGATCCGCTCACTCGGTCGGCTGGAGGCGCCTGAAGGGGTGAGGGCCTATGGGTTCATCTCAGGGGAGAAAACGGTCATCGTCGCCTGGACGGAGGAGGGAGCGGGGCCGGTGGAGATAACCCTATCTGAACCCTGGAGGGCGGTGGACATCCAGGGCAACCTGCTAGAGGTCAGACGCGTGAAACTTACGGAGCGTCCACTCTATCTCGTGGCAAGGGGGAGATACTTGAAAGAGGTACCCTGGTAGGATGCTGTTTCATACCTGGCATTTCGCTATATTCTTCATGATCGTCTATCTGGTCTACCTGCCTTTGAGAAGGACGAGGTTTTACCTGCATTGGCTTTTGGCGGCATCCTATTTCTTCTACGGGTGGTGGAACCCCCTCTATCTTCCGCTCATCGCCTATTCGACAGCGGTCAACTATTACGCCGTGGTCATGATGAGCAGGAGCCGAAGGAGGAAGCTATGGCTTGCCGTGAGCGTCGTCAACAGTTTGGGGGTCTTAGGCTTCTTTAAATACGGTGCCTTCGTCGCCGATAACCTGAACTCGCTGCTGTCCATGTTGAAAGCGCCGTTTGTCGTTCCCTCCCCGGGGGTGTTGCTCCCCGTCGGGATCTCCTTCTATACCTTTCAATCGATGAGCTATGCCATAGATTTCTATCGCGGGGAGATCGAGAGGGAACCGAGTTTCATCCGGTTCGCCACCTTCGTCTCCCTTTTCCCCCAGTTGGTCGCCGGCCCGATCGAAAGGGCCGCGAATCTGCTCCCTCAGCTCAGGGGAAAGCCTGAGATCTCCAGGGAGAACATCACCGATGGGCTTTCGATGTTCCTCGTGGGGCTCTTCAAGAAGGTCGCCCTTGCGGACTATCTCGCCCTTTACGTCGATAAGGTCTATGCCGCCCCCGGTCAGTTCGATGGGCTTTCCCTGATGCTGGCCACCTTCGCCTTCGGCTGGCAGATCTACTTCGACTTCAGCGGCTACACCGATATGGCCAGAGGGGTGGCTAGGATGATGGGGTTTGATCTGATGCTCAACTTCAACAACCCGTATCTGGCGGACAGCTTGAGGGATTTCTGGAGGAGATGGCACATCAGCCTCTCCTCCTGGTTCAAGGATTACGTCTACATTCCTCTGGGGGGCAACCGGAAGGGGAAGCTCAACACCTATAGGAACATGTTCCTGACGATGGTGATCTCAGGTCTATGGCACGGCGCAGCGTGGAACTTCGTCATATGGGGCGCCGCACATGCTCTGGGAAGGTTTATGACCAGGGAGCTGGAAGGAACAAGGTTTTACAGGGAGAAAGTGCCCAGACTGCTGAAACAGCTATGGGTTTTCGCCTTCGTTACCTTCACCTGGATATTCTTCAGGGCGGGGAGTCTGAGCGATGCCGTTTTAATCATAAGGAGGATGTTCACATCGGGGCTGGGAGACCCGAATTTCCCTCTCCTCGCCCTGTTCCTCTGTCTCTCCGTCTGGATATACCAGTTTATCTTCGAATCGAAGGGGAGGATTTTACTCGAGTGGACGCCTTTAAAGGTGGGGATGGCACTCCTCATCATACTTTATCTGATGATATTCGTCGCTCCGAGCCATGAGCCGTTCATCTATTTCCAGTTCTAACTCCATCCTGCTATCCTGGAGAGGTTGGGTAGCGGTGGCGGTTATCCTCGTCGGGATGCTCCATCTCATCCCGATGCTCTGGCCGTCGTTGGAGGGATTTAACCCCTCACCGGATTACCGATTGCCATACTCCCTCAGCGATGACTACTGGATGTTCAGGCGATGGAGCGGATACGCCCGCTCGAACTTTTCGGTCCTCGTCATCGGCGATTCGGTTATCTGGGGCCATTATGTGCCGATGGATGGGACGCTTTCACATTTTCTCAACGAGCTAACCGGCGGTGAGACGTTCGCCAACCTCGGCGTGGACGGGTTACATCCGGCGGCTATGGTCGGGCTGTTGAAGTATTACGGCCGGAGCATTAGGAACAGTAACGTGATCCTTCACCTCAACCCGCTATGGATGACCTCCAGGAGACACGACCTCAGCGGCGAAGAGGAGTTCCGGTTCAACCACCCCAGGTTGATACCTCAGTTTATCCCAAGGATCGCCTGTTACAGAGCGCCCATCGGCCAAAGGCTCGGCGCTGTGCTGGAGAGATACGTGCCGTTTCTCACGTGGTCGAGACACCTGAGGATGGTTTACTTCGAGAACATAGATATAGGGAGCTGGTCGATGCAACATCCATACAGCAACCCTTTAAAGGCGATCACTTTAAAGCTACCAGCGCCCGGAGAGAACCCGCCGAGCAGACCTGTGCCGTGGTTCAAGAGAGGTATGAGAAAACAGGATTTCCCGTGGGTTGACGTGACCGAGTCGTTCCAATGGCGTTCCTTCCTCAAGCTGATCGATATCCTGGAGAGGAGGGGAAACAGGGTCTTTGTCCTCATCGGTCCGTTTAACCCTTATATCCTGACCAAGGGAAGCCTCAGGCGATATGATGAGGTGAAGAAGGAGATGGAAAAACAATTACGGAAAAGGGATATGGACTTCCTCTCGTTCTCAAACCTGCCCAGCGAATACTACGCCGACGCCAGCCATCCACTGAAGGAGGGATACAGACGAATGGCCGAGGAGATGCTCGACGCGGAGTCGTTTAGGAAATGGTTAAACAACGACAGATAGCTTCCGTTGATAGAAACAGGTTAAGGTTGAGGTTAAAGGGAGAAGTATGGGCGACTTGAAAGGGAGGGGAAGGGTGTGCTATATTATGGCACGTGGAGAACTGAAATGGGGGTGAAGGAGATGGCTGTGATCGTAAAGGAGATAAGGCTTAGAGGGTCAAAGGGAGAGGTGAAGAGGGAGGCGATATTCGATTCAGGTGCCACCTATTCCTGTATCCACCCGGAGCTCGCCGAAAAGCTGGGTACGATTGATCCTCTTCCGGAACCTATGGAGTTCAGCACCGCCGAAGAAGGTAGAACGGTCATCGCAAGGGGCGCCGTACGTCTGAACTTCCATATCGGGGAATATCGCTTCTCGGATGAATTCATGGTGATAGAGGGGTTGAGCAACGGCGTGATCATCGGTGCGGCAACGCTGCAGAAGTGGAGGCTCAAGCTCGATTTTGAGAGGGATGAGATAATCATCGATCCAAAGGTCACAAAGCTCTGGCTTCTGTGAGCAGGTTTGCCGAATCGCTCATATTTTCGGAGGGAGGGGGAAGGTGTGCTATATATTGATGGGAGGTGAAAAAGATGGCTGTGATCGTTAAGGAGATAACGCTTAAAGGGTCGAAAGGAGAGATAAGAAGAGAAGCGATATTCGACTCCGGGGCAACCTATTCCTGTATCCATCCGGAGCTCGCCGAAAAGCTGGGTACGATTGATCCTCTTCCGGAACCTGTGGAGTTCAGCACCGCTAAGGAAGGGGAAAGGGTTATAGCTAGAGGAAGGGTAGCCTTGAACTTCCATATCGGGGAATATCGCTTCTCGGATGAATTCATGGTGATAGAGGGGTTGAGCAACGGCGTGATCATCGGTGCGGCAACACTACAGAAGTGGAGGCTTAAGCTCGATTTCGAGAGGGATGAGGTGATCATCGATCCAAAAGTCACGAAACTCTGGCTTCTGTAAGCAAGTTTGCCGAATGGATCTAGCTCAGGGGGTAGTCGGATGCTTCGACTCTCGATTCTTCTATTTCTGGCGGTGATCGGTCTTCCCGAATGGGCGATCGCCCGGAACATCGTGTCCAACCCCGGCCTTGAGATCGGGGAGGTTGGAGGCCTGCCGAAGCGGTGGGAAAGTCAGAAGGAGGGGGGAGCGGAAGGAAGGGTGATCCTCACCGATGAGAATCCGCATACGGGCCGGAGATGTCTCCTCATCGAACACACAAACTCGAGGGGATACATACATCCCAATAAGGACGTGGAGATAGAAAAGGGGGACTACATATTCCGGTTCTGGGCGAGGAGTGATAGAGACCTGGAGTTCCCGGCCCAGATCTACCGCAGAACGGACTGGAGTCTGCCCTTCGATAGGAGATGTAGGCTGAAGGGGGGAGCGTGGACTAAGTTCGAGTTCTATCTCCGCTTCAACAAATCTTTCCCCGGCTCCATACAGATCGGCTTGAGCGATATGCCGGGCAGGCTTTGGCTGGACGATATAAAGCTCATAAAGTGGGAGATACCGCCGGAGAAGGGATGGGTTAGGATCTGGGACACATTGCTTCCCATCGACAAGGGAACGGATATAACCGACAGGACGACCTGGGGAAAGATCACGCCTTCCGAGGCCCGGGGCTACCGGTTCAAAGGGGACGCGGTGGCGGAGAACGGATACCTGATCCTGCTGCTCAAGCCGGATAACGGCAAGGCGATCCTTTATTCAAAAGCGGATTCGGGACCTGGGAAGAGGGCGGAGATCGGTCCTTTCGGGTCGAGAGGGCCGATCGAGATATCGATCCACACGGGCCGTAAAGCCGTTCTGAAATTCGGTCCGTCTACTCTTTTCTCCATCGGCATCGATCGGATCGTGCGCGTCGAATCGGTGAACGGGACGGAGGGGATAAACATAGCCGCGCCGATCAGGTTCGGGGTGGTTCCAAGCATCATAGGGGATGATCTCATATTCGATCCCGATGATTATCCCTCTCTCAAAAAGCTCCACATAGCGGCCGAGACCCTCTTCATGGGGCTGCTCGATGGCGAGGGGAGCATGTTGGTTCTGGTTTATCCGCCGGGGAAGGTGAGGACAAGGCTTGTCAGAAAGGACCATCTTTTCGGATCAGTCGAGCTGGAGACAGGTGGTGAGCCGATTTACCTGGCGTCGCTGGACGGACCGGGCATATGGCACGAGGTGGAGTTTAACCCATCCTATCTGGAGAGGGACGTCACCATCAACTGGAAGAGACCTTTCCCGGCCAAATGGGTGGTTCAACTTTATGAGGACGACGTCAGAACCAGATATCACTTCAAGGAGCTCGGCGAACGGATCTGGAGGGCGGGCATAGGATGGTATATCTGGCCAGTCAGGTTCGATGACGGGAAGGCGGTCTTCCATCTTAGCAAAAGGGTTCCTCCCAAGGGAAAGGCCGTCATTTACTTCCTGGAGAGGGACGAGACCACGCCTTTCTCGGTGATGACACCTATCGACGTGGCCCGAAAGGCGCTGGGCGATGAGATCTACGCCTTCTTCGATTTCGAGGGACGCCTGCAGCGGTCTCTGCGGAGGGAGAACGCCGTCATCGGAGCCGCCACATGCGGCGTCACGGACGGAATGGAACCTATCTTCAAAGCGGGAAAAGAGGTGGAGATGAGGAGGTATATAGAGGGAGGGGCGGACGACATGGTCTACTTCATCGGGAAACAGAGGGAGAGGATAAACGAATATCTGAGTTTCGCCCGTGAGATGCTGAAGTTCCTGGAATCGGCAAGAAGGGATCATCCGCACTCGAAGCGGTTCCTGGATGAGATGGAGAGGATAACCCGTCAGATATTCGACGAATACAACAGGGAGAGGGAGAATATAAAGGATCTGAGATATGCCGACGAGCTGGCGCGGAGAACTAAAGCCCTGACGTTGAAGCATGATCCGAAGAACCTCCAAGCTTTCCTTCAGCTCAAGATGGAGTGGAGGAGGATGGGAGGCGCTCAGGACTATCTCGTCAGGAAGTTCCATACCATAACTAGGAGGCTTTTTCAGGAGGCAGGGTATAGGTGTGTCACCAGTTCCGAAACGGTCGATATAGCCCTTGGGATAAGGGAACGCTGTAGGAGATGCCTCAGGAACCCTGACGGATATGAGATATGGGAGGGATACTGATTTTGAGGAGGTGTTCCGATGGGAGGTGTAACCCGGCGGGATTTCATCAAGGGATCGGCGTTGGGCGCCTTAGGGGTGATATTCGGATTTCGCATCAAGGATGTCCTGGCGGCGGACGAACGGCCCAAGGAGGTCAAGACCGAATCGGGCGTGGAAATGATTCTCCTTCCGGGCGGATGGTTCATAATGGGAGATGATAAGGGGGAGGTTGATGAGAGACCGGCCCATAAAATCTACGTCGCCCCCTTCTACATGGACAAATACCTGGTGACCCAGGAGGAGTACGAGAGGGTGATGGGGGAAAATCCATCGAGGTGGAAGGGTAAAAGAAACCCCGTGGAACAGGTCCGATGGTCCGATGCCGTGAGATACTGCAACGCCCGCTCACGTCTTGAAGGACTTCAACCTTGCTATAATCTGGAGACGTGGGAGTGCGATTTCGACGCTGACGGATATAGGCTCCCTACGGAAGCTGAGTGGGAGTTCGCATGTCGGGCGGTGACGAAGACCAGGTATTTCTTCGGGGATAACCCCAGAAAGTTGAAGCTTTATGCCTGGTTCAAGGAAAATTCAGGCGGAAGACCCCGTCCGGTAGGGCGGAAACTGCCAAATCCATGGGGACTATACGACATGTACGGTAATGTCTGGGAGTGGTGTAACGACTTTTACAAGGTGGATTACTACGGTGAAAGTCCCTTGAAAAATCCGAAGGGGCCGAAAACAGGAAACACCAAGGTTTTGCGAGGCGGCAGTTGGAATTCAAAGGCAGAGGAATGTCGTTCATCCTACCGGTATAACGAGAACCCCGGCTACACCGACGTCTGTTTCGGGTATGACATCTACGGATTCCGGTGTGTGAGGGGATTTCGGGTGAACGGGGGATAGAATAAGGAATATAACGCCTTTCCGACGTGTAAAAGGCGGGGAGAAGGTGACCTACCGTTCGATCTTGATCGGGATTGCAATAGTCGTGTTCGTCAACGTGGCCTCCCCCTATACCGAGAGCAGGGCCTTCAGCAATTTCTCATGGAGCTATCTTCCTGAGGGAGGTATGATCCCTTTCCTCCTCGTGCTGTTCCTCAACCTTTTGCTGAGGCGCTTCCTGCCTAAGTCAGCCCTCACCTCCGGCGAGCTGCTACTGATCTTCCTCATGGCGCTCGTCTCGAACTCAACTCCTCTCTTTCTGGTCTATATGTTTCTCTCAGCCCTCGTCTCACCCTTTTACTTCTCCACACCCGAAAACTCCTGGGATACCGACCTCATCCCCCTGATGAGAAGCCATCTGATAGTGAAGGACAGGAGAGCTGTCAAGTGGTTTTACCATTTTCGATAATCTATCTCGGCTACAGACAGGGCGCGATAAACTGGGACACATGGATCTTCAGGGGATGGGGACCCAGCGTTTACGGTCAGATTCTATCGCAGATCTATCATCCCTTCGGATTCACCGCCAAGTACTTCCTCTGGTTCGGGGTAGGCGCCTCGCTCATGGTTGCTTTGACCTATCTTCATCTGCGATTTCTCTGGTGGCCGATCCATCCCATCGGGCTCGCCGTTGCCTCCTCCTTCACCATGTATGCGGTTTACCTGGGAGCGTTTTTCGCCTGGGCGGTGAAGCATGTGCTGTTGAGCTGGTGTGGGATGAAAACCTACAGGGCGGCCTCACCCTTTTTCGTGGGGATCGTGGTCGGCCATTTCTTCGGACGAGCCCTGATGCTGATTGTCAGCTCATGGCTCAGGATACACCTCATCTGAGCCTCATCGTTCGATCACCTCGATATGGCTGAGGAAGTGGAAGCGAGAGACGATTTTTCGATTAACACCGGGATCTCGGAGAGCTTCAGGTGGATAACTCCCCCCTCAGGCTTGAGCGGGAAGATTTTAAACCGTCCAGTTTTATCGATGGGTATCATCTCAATCGCCGTAACCGAAGTATAAGGAACCTCCAAATCGATGAACTTCAGACCCTTTCGGTTTAGCCAGAGGATGTAAACAGGTCTGCCGTCCGATATGAACCGATAGCATTCGACGTCGGGGTGATTCTCAATGTGTATCTCCTGTGCATCTGTAAAAGCGCCGATCTTCGAGGCTATGAGCTGATGGGTGAAATAGGCGAGGCGAGGTCCCCTCTCCGACGGATACAGACAAGCACCCTGCTGTTCCCAGGGGATCGGATGTTCCCACTTAATGGGAGGTCTTACCTGGCCCAGCATCTCGATCCAAAATATCTTGTCCGCCCCGCGGGCGAAGGAACGAGCGTATAATTTGACGAACTCCATCGCCTGCCTTCGCTCCTCATCCATGGATTCGCCGGTAAACCGCTCGAACTCATATCCGATCTCGGTGATCCAGATGGGTTTTCTTACATCGAACCTCCGCAGAACCCTTTGATACTCCTCGCTCAGGGGGCCGTGAACGTTGATGATGTCGCAGTAGGAGGCGATTCCCTGTTCAAGATACGTCGCTAGCTCTTTCGGACCTATCTGGCCCCCCAGGACGACGGCGACGTCAGGGTTTTCCTCCTTGATAGCCATATAGCTTCTCTTCTGGACATCGAGGAACGGGACGAGGTCGTCACGAATATCCGGTTCGTTCAATATCTCGTAGTGACGTATAGGGATCTCCAATCCGTCCATATCGGCGATTCCGTCCCCATCATAACGTTCCACCAGAGCCTTCAGCCATTTGAGATAGGCGGACATGTCTCTGGGTCTCATGGCTTCCCCGCGCGTCCACGGCCACACGCCGAGAGTGAAGAACGCGCAATGAGCGTCTCTGGGGTCGCCGGGTTTGAGGTTTCGATCCCATATCGAGGTCGTCCAGAGCTGAGGTAGAAGATGAATCCCGTATCTCTGACATGTCCTGAGCAGCAGGTCCAGAATCTCCCAATCGTACTTCCCTCGCTTTCTCTCGGTAAACCCCCATGCGAAAAGCTCGGTGAGATGTGGGCGGATCCAGTAGGCTCCGGCTTGAGCGGCGACCTTAGCCTCTCGATCGAACTCCTCGGCGATGGCGGATCTGTCCATAATGAGCGGGACATACTTGTAATCGAAGGCCAGCGTCCCGAGATGCCATCCCCTCGTATCGCTCGGCGGGCTCACGACAAACGGGGAGATGCATCTCCCCTTATCAGCGCCTCTCAATTTGACGAAATAGACGTTATCTTTCTTTAGGGTGAGCGATTCGTTCTCCATCACCCTTTCAACTCCCCACAGATCCTTTACGGTGAACTTGTCGAAATCGATGTGGACGGTCTCCCTCGTCCCTCCGAGCTCGTTCACGAAAAGGACATATACGGGGTTTTTCCTTTCAAAGTGGAACTTAAACCCCGACACCCCGATTCCCACCATAACGGGTTCTACGGCGTTGAAATGCTCCAGCTCGTTCGCAAGCGTCCGCAGGGCATAATAGGTCGGTGTTTTCGAGCCGTCCTTCGACAGGAGGTATCCCTTAAAGAACTCCTTTTCCTTTTCAGGATCGCCGCCGATATCCTTTGTGTGATATTTCGGCCAGTCCGGAACCATGCTCCACATGGCTGAGCTCACCCCTTCGCTCGCCAGCATGATCGCCTCCTTAGCCAGCTCCGCTCCCTCCTTGCCTTTGCCTCCTCCCTCTGTGATGAAGACGGGTTTGTCCAGCGTGCCGATGGTCTCCTTCAGCTCTCGGATCGGACCGTGAAGGTTATAGATGTCGAAGTAATCCCTCGCTCCCAGGGCGAACAGGCGGGAATAGTAATCCCTTATCGAACCGGCCGGAGCGGCGACGATAACCTTGCATTCCTCACACGCCTCCTTTATCGCCTCATAGGAGTTTTTCAACAGATCGACGTAATCCTCGAGGGTACCGACGAAGAACCTCGCGTACTCCCTGTCATCTCCCGCGTCGACCTCGTTGTCTATCTCCCAGTAGATCACGGGATTACGCCTGATCACCTCCTTCATCTCATCCGAGATGGGATAGCTTCCGAAGTCATCATCCCCATCATACCGTTCAACCAGCTCCCTCAGAAACGACCGGTATGCCTTCATATCCTGCGGTTTGCATCTGTAATCGGGAATCCTTCCTCGCATCGCATCTATCCTCCCCGAGACCTTGCACTCCTTCTTGTTCCCCTGATCCCACATGGCGTAGGGCCACAGGCTCGCGATTATAGAGACGCCCGAGCGAAAAGCCTCCCTTACCGCCTCATCGGTTGTGGTGAAGTCGAACACCCCTTTCCTGGGTTCGATGGAATCCCATACAAACGGCCCGCCGTGAGTTCTGACGATCTTGACGCCCAGATCGCGCATATCCTTCCAGCTCAAGCTGACTATATCGTTGCTTTTATCGAAGTCCTCCTCGATCCCAAAGAAGGGGATATCGGGATTACGCCGGATCCGACCTGCATCCAGGCTACCTGCGATGGCTATCCATCCGGCACATATCATCGTCATAAGCGAAATGATGATAATGATAGGTTTCGCCATCTCTTTTCCCTCCCTTTTACACCCTTAGGTTCATCCCATCGCCTGAACGGAAGCGTGAGGTTTTACGCTCGGCGATTTACCGCGGGGTCTATTTGTCTTTCAAGACGATTTTCCCTCTCCTGATAAGTTTCTTACCTCCTCTCTCCGCCTCTATCGAGAAAAGGTAAACGCCCGGGGTAACCTCTTTGCCGAACTGATTTCTGCGATTCCATCTAAACCTGCCCTCGATAACCCCTGAGATCCTATCCGTATATAGGAGATCGCCAGCCGGAGTGTAGATCCGAAGCGTCACGTCTGAACTTCGCGTGAGCATGAATCTGATGAAGACATCGCCACTCGATGGATTAGGATAGACGATCGGATCGGCGGCGAATCCGAAAAATTTCCCGACGAAGAAGCTGCTTTCAAGGGAAGCCATGTTACCCGCTCTATCTCTTGCCGTTATGAGGATATCGTGCATCCCCTCCTTCAAATCGCCCGGCAGGTAGACGAGCCTTCCCGATTTTGAGTCGAACTTGGAGGGCTTGGTCAATCCATCCACCTCAACTCGCACATCTGCCACTCCCGATCCCTCATCTACTACCTCCGCCGTCACCAGAAAGTTATTCTTCGACACCTCTCCCCCTTCTTGAGGATGGATCATCCTGATAATCGGTGGAGTCCCATCCTCCATAAGGGCGTATCTGCCGAGATCTGACGTCGGACCGGATATAAAGATCACCGTTTTAAGCCTATCGGATTTCGGATCGAATTCGGCATCCATCGGGACCCAGGTCTGTTCCCTCTCATCCCACCTGAAAACCGCTGTTGTGGGAACGTTTAGCGGCACGGGGAACGAAAGGAGGAAACGCAGATCGCTGAGATCACCGGAGGAAGTTATCTGGCAGACGGGACCGATCAACCTGAGCCCTCTCGAAGTGGCGTTATCGCTCTGAAACGCCATCAGGGACGGGCTTGCCTCCTGGCTTTTGAGGACAACGCTCACTTTCGGATCACCCGGCGGCATGATCAGCTCCGGTCCCATATCGACCGAGATCCGTATCTCCCCTGAACTCGAGAGGTTTCCGTAGGCGAAATATCCCTTCACCGGCTTTATCCTCCCATCCCTCAGAAAGGCCGTGCATAACAATCTGAAGCTCCGCTGAGAGGGCATGATGGTAAGCTCTCCCTCGCCCTTTTCGTTCAGGGCTACCGTATATCCATATCCGATCCCATCCTGTAAAACCTCGACGAAACCCATTCTTTCGACCGGACCGGCCGTGGATGTCTTTATCCTTAACATATCGCGATCCAGATCGGCCCAGATCGAAGCGAGAGCAGGTGTCGTGTCGACGTGGAAGCTCAGTGTATATCCTTCCAATCTGTTTCCGGAAAGATCGGAGACGGACAATTTGAGAACGTGTGTCCCGTCGGTGAGCTCACCTACATGGTAGCTCAATCGCCCTCCTTTGAAGGAGTAATCGTTCTTCTTCAATTTCTCCCCGTCAAACAAGACCTCTAGACTTTCAGGATCGATCCCCACATCATCCACCAGGCGCAGGGAGACCTCGATCTCCCTTGAGGATAAAGCTGTCCCCTCCGGCGGGAAGGGATCTACGACGACGGGAGGTGCTTCGTCCCTGAGGATAACCTGCGGTTTGCGATAGATCACCCTCCTAAGGACGGACACGGAATGGCCCGATAGATCCTCGGCGGTGATGACGATTCGATTCGTGCCTTCCCTTAGAGAGACCAGATATGAGAATTCCTCTCCCTCCTTCACCGGCGGCAAGGGGATGGAATTGACGGAAACCCTGCCGTCCTCACTGAGTTTCCCTCTGACGAGGACGAAGGGGGCTTTCACCAGATCGAAATCACCCGGGGAGATGAGCTGTATTTCCGGAGGTGTGGTGTCCAGCATGACGTGAGTTTTAAACTCGACCGTTTCACCCATCGGATTGATCGCCTTTATCGATATCTCGTTCCATCCCTCCTTCAACCATGCTTTGCCGATGAAAGTGGAACCGCTTTGATCGGCTCGTGAGCCGTTCACGTATACCTCAGATCCGGGCTCCGCCTGGCAGATGACGTCTATCAAGTGATTCCTCCAGACCGAACCATCAGCGGGCTGTATCACAGTTAACTTTGGCCTCTCATTCCTCACCATCACCTGTATCGAATCGCTAACTTCGCTTCCATCGGAACCGAAGACGGTAAGCCTCAGTGCGTATCTGCCCTCCAGCTTCGAGACATCCCACATGCCCAGGAATCCCTCTTCCTCAACCGGTTGTGTGGCGATTCCCTCCACCTGGAACCAGCTCCCTTTCGATGCTCTGGCCTCCAGGATGTAGCTTTCAAATCGCTTCCCCCTTGCCACGCCGAAGATCTCCACCCTTCCGCGTACCACATCCCCCGAATGGGGCGATGTGATACGCGCCTCGATCTGAGGTTGAGGGAAATTGAGATGAATGATAGCAATTCCCCTACCGCTTTGGCATACAACCGCCTTCCCATCCGAAGCCCATGTGCCGTCAGATGCCTCGACGCCGAGAGGTGAAACCCTGGAAACCGCGTTAGTTGTGAGATCGATGCTAAATAGCTCTGCCCTCTCCCCCGCGTTTGTCGTGAAAAGTATTCTTTTACCATCCCACGACCAATCCAGATCGGTCTCATCGGCGGCCGTGGAGGTCAATTTTTTCTCGTCACCCCCCGGCGCCACCAATTTCCGGACGATATCCCATTCGCCTCTCTCGTTGGAGCGATAGGCCAGGAAGAGGCCGTTCGGGCTCCATGTCGGATCACGCTCATCCCACGCATCATCGGTGATTCTCTCGATCTTCCCCTTTCCGATCCGGAGGAGATAGATATCGAAATCGCCGTCCATGTTCGATGCGAAGGCGATCTCATCTCCCAGCGGAAACCAGGTGGGATCGACTTCCTCCGAGGGAGAATCGGTCAACCTGATCTTCTTCTTCGATCTCACCTCCACCTTCCATAGATCCCAATTATCATCTCGTAGGGACTGATATGCCAGATATCTTTCGTCGGGAGACCAGGAGGGGTTTCTATCGATGGCCACGTCGTTCGTCAGGTTAATCCTCTCGCCGGATCTGAGATCCAATATCCATATATCCCAGACTCCTGACTCATTGGATGAATAGGCCACCAGATGGCCGTCGGGGGACCAGGCGGGATCTTCAAAGGAGGTGATTCCATCGGGATGGAGGATCTCCTCCAGAAGGCCGGGCTTGATCTCCATAGGCGGGGTATTATCCACCTCCACACTGACGGTCCATCTCGATATATGTCCCACCTCATCCTTAGCCTCCAGTTTAAGTGTGTAAAGCCCGAACAGGCCGGCGGTGTCCCACTCGATCGGTCTTTCATCCATCCCCTGTCTTGTGCTGAAGATGAGATGCCATAGTGCCGGTGTCCTCCCTTCACCCCAGTAAAGTCGACATTCGCTCAGGTTATCATCACGGCATGTCAGATAGATCGGGATCTTACCGAAGAGCCTTGTATTCGGATATGGCAGTGAGATACGAACGTAGGGCAGGACGCCGTCCACGAAAACGGGATCGGAAGGTGGGGAGGGTTCGCTGAGGTTACCCGATTTGTCCTTGGCTCGAACCTTGAGCCTGTAAAAATGTCCCGATTCAACCTTTATATCGGCGAAGTTCTCCCCCACAGAGCCCGCCGGCAGGAAATCCCCACCATCCTTTGACAGGAAAAGATCAAATGAATCGGCGGTTTTATCCTCTTCCTCCCATCTGAACGAAAGCGTATCATCGTCATCGTATCTATCGGGCGCCGTGAAGTCGAAATGCGTGGGTTTACCGGGCGGTTCGGGTGGAAGGGTATCGTATGTTCTATATAAGACGGTCGATCTTTCCCGCGATATCCGCCGGGACCATGCCAGATGCATCTGGAAAACCTCAGGCGCAGGCGTTCCGATGGCCGTCGGTTCGATCTCAGCCTCACCTTCACCGGAGGAAAGGATACCGAGTTCTTCCCATTTATCTCCCTCCATCCGGCGGAGCGCTCCCCTTATCCGCCAACCATTTTCGCCTCCGGATTGCCAGAAGACCCAGATGTATCCTGGGGTGAGAACCGGGTATGTCAGGACCGATTCGACAGGCTCTTTTGTCAGGAGTTCCGGCCCGCTCCATGTGTCGCCGAAATCGGCGCTTTTGGCGAACGTCACCTGAGAGGGAGCATCGATGGAGGTTGAGCTCTGCCAGGTGAGGACGAGATTCGGCTCCCAGACGGCTATGCGTGGGTTTGAGTTTAAGCCCTCCCCCGTCACGTCTATCGCCCTTTCAAAGGAGGGATCGCCGAGCCTTTTGAACCTCACTTTCCTCTCACCCTGACGACCTTCAATCCATGTTAGATAGACGGATGTCATCCCTGATGCGGCATCGGGACTTATCTGAGGGAGATCGGATTCCTCCACCGGTCTTGGGAAGGACCAGCTTCTGCCTTCGTCTCCGCTCGTGGAATAAACGAGAACCGATCTGTTTTCCATCTCGCTCGTCCAGAAGGTGAATATCTGTGGCGATGGTCTGCTTATCATCACGGCTATTCTGGGATCGGAGGCGGGCTGGGACTGAGGCGATATGGGAATGGGATCGCTCCAGGAATCGCCGTCGAATCTGGAGAAAAAGATAACCCCCTTTCCAATTCGCTCCTGCCAGACCAGATATACGTATCTCATATCGTCAACCATATCGGGAGCCACCGAGTCAGTTTCAGTGGCGGTGAGCCTCTCCTCATCGCCCCAATCATCCCCCCGTTCAGAGCCTATCCTGTAAAACAGATCATATACGCCCAACCTGTTATCCGCCCAGACGAGGATCAGTTTTCCCCCTAGAGAGGCGATGGATGGGTGTCTGGCGATCCCTGTTCCGCGTGATATCTCAGTATATGAGGTCCATCTCCGATTTGAGATCGACCCATATGATAATATAGAGTGGAGGAGGACCGATAGGATAAGGAGGAAAAACCAAACCTTTCGCATGCTCAAAACCTGCGTAGTAATCCTACCACTTTGCCCAGAAACCTCCCCTTTTCAAGCCAGATCGATCGAATAGCTGTGTTGGCCGGCATGACCATTATCCTGAACTCATCATCGTCCGTCAGAACGGCCACGATATCACCGGGATCGGCCTTGTCCTGTTTTCTGATAATCACATAATCACCTTTAAATATACCGGTTTCAAACATACCGTTTTCCTCAACTCTTAGGGCAAAAAGCACACCCTTATCGAAAAGATCCTTGGGGAGTGAGATAACGGATTGAGTTTCATCGACCGTTATCCCCATGGAAGGGTCAACCCCCTTTAAAATGGGAACCCGTACGAACTCATCCTCCTGATCCTCAGTTCTGATTATCTCTATTGCTCTCGTTTTTCTGGGGTGTCGCCGGATATATCCTTTTTTCTCAAGCGCCTTAAGGTGATCATATGCTCCCTTTTCGGATATACCCATCGCTTCCCCTATCTCGCGAATGGTGGGCGGATATCCGCTCTCCTTTATCCTCTCCCTGATGATTTCCAGAACCTCTCTCTGTCTCTCGGTCAACCTCTTCGATCCCATAGCCGAGTATCACCTCGACCGTGAAACTGGTTTTCATAAAGGATACTACACAAAGATTAAGATGTCAAGCTTGACGAGGAAGAGGGAGATACCAAGCGGACAGGCCTCCCATCATAGCTTTGATACTCAGAGGTGGTTACAGGATAGTTTTCAGCGCCAAAAGAGCTACTAAAGCTACGATCCAAAAGATCATATCCTCTCT
>JAGGXZ010000078.1 GCA_021162805.1 Candidatus Poribacteria bacterium | reverse complement strand
TATAACCCTGAGGAGGATCACACCTGAAGATCACCTTGTTCTCACCCGCTTTCAGGATCGGCACCTCGCCCTGAGGGGTTATCCTCGCTATCAGGGCGCCTCGTTCATCGTAAAGCCGACACTCATCGGGAGGGGTGAACTCGATGTACTGACCGCTTTCCAATTCGACGGGGAAAAGGAGCCGTTTATCGCCGATGGAGATGCTCGGGTTTATAAGTTTGACCTTCACCGTCGGAAGGGCTTTCACGGGGGAGATATAGCATCTCACCTCCTCGCCCGGAGGTATGTCGTTGTAATACAGGTTCAGCTCGCTCACCTCGCTCCTCACCAGCGGCGCTCGATAGACGGAATAGATGCTCCCATAAGGCCAGAGGTAATTCCCGTGTCGTTCAGCGTCCCGCTCCCGAAGCAGAAGTTCGAAGTATCGCCATCCCTTAAAATCCACGTCCACATAATGCTCATCGTCGGCAAAGTAGTGGTATCGGGGATGTCTCAACTGGAAGTTCAGCAGCTCCCCCTTCCCATCGCCGTAGATCCACACGCCTATCGCCCCATACTTGTTCATATTCAGTGGCGGCGAAAACCCCTTCATCGCCCTTGCCCAGGCGCCACGGCGGTTCTTCGTCCCATTCCTCGCCGTGAAACATACGCTGCTCCCTCCCGCCTTGATCTTATCTGCTGAGGGAATGACGGCGCATTCGATCCCGTTGGCGGCCTGGACGACCTTAAACTCCTCAGGCATAGCTATCACCATCGTTTCTTCAGCATCGTATGGGAGACAGGAGTACAGCGCTTCAATCCTCAGCTTAACCGGTTGAGGGCTGAATGGGTTTTCAACCGTCCAGGAGCTGCTACCGTCCTCCAGCCCTGTGATCTTGTGCTTGATGCATCGCATCGGTATGAAGTCCCACTTGTCATCGGCTCCTCGGACGAGATGAAACTCCGCCCCAGGAGCACGTAGCTTCTCCTTGACCGACTCGGGGAAGTATCTCGCGAGCCGCAGACGCTCGTATCGACCGAGCATCGTCAGGTATTCCTCTTGTCTAGCGTTTGGGGGATTCGGTCCGGGGCTCACCCCCTGTAATGAGAGAGGCGCATCCCAGGCTAAGCTTTTGACGCAAAGGTATTCCATCTCATCCGGGAACATGCCTCGGGAGTCCGCTGAAGGGCCTTTGATCACCCACCATCCCAGCTGATATGGCAGCAGGCTGGCTTTGCGGACCGCCTGCAGGTTCTGAACGTGGATATCCGTAAACCGTTTATACGCCCACTGGGGGTGATCCCACGCGCCGAGACAGGAGTGGAACGGCCAGGAGTGGTAGTTCCAGGTGCTCGCCTCCACACGCACTTTCCCTTTCAGCCTGGAGAATATGGCCTGGCGCATCTTCGCCACGCCGTGCCATCCGTCAGGGGAAACCTCGGCGCCGTCCTGATAGATCATATCGAAGTTACAGCTATTGAAGACATAGGCGATCCGCTCCGCCAGCTCATCCACCAGCGTCGTATTCATATCGGGGAAGAAGACGGCCCAGCGGCTGAAGAGATGATATACCGGCGTCCCCTTCCGGTGAGGTTGTGCCTTCGTTCCAAATGCCCCTCGCTTGCAACCGATAAATCCATAAGGGGGTTCCTGCGAAAGCCCCGTGTATTGGATGAGCTCGTCGTCGATCTGAATCACATTTCCTCTGCTGTGGGAGGCCCAGACGGTATCCAGATCGCCCGGCGGCTCGAGGGTGGGGATGATCTGAGCCTCCCCGTCTATCGTCTCCGCAAGCGTAAAAGCGCCGTCCTTTGCCAGGCGTTTATCGGGCACAGGCGCCACCCACGGGTCATTTGGGGATATGAAACCGGTCAAGGTGTGCATCCCCGCAAGCAAACCGGCGTCGTGGATCTTGGCGACGACCGCCTTCAAACCTTCCAGCCCATTAGGGAACAGATCCGGCCTTGGCTCATAATGTCCCAGGGTGTGCCACCAGCCGATGATATGGATGATCCCCATGCCCGCCTTTTTGGCCAGCCTGATCCACTCGTCCACGTTCTGCTCCGAGACGGTGGCGAAGATGTAGGAGAGCCGGTTCTCCTCCGCATCCATGGCGAACGGTCCTCCAAGCGGGGAGTAAGGTAACCCCTCCTGTCGCACCACCTCCTTGAGGACGGAACGCAGATCCCGCGTGGGACATCCGATCAGGGCGATCTTAGCTCCTTTAAGGCCGTATTTGGGATAACATGCGGCACTTAAGGTAGGGGGAGATCCGCCTATATGCGCTCCCACCTGTAAATTCAAAGCCCTCAGGCACACGGCGAACTCATCATCCGCCGCTATGCCGGAAATAGCGCTGACATACTTCACCGGTTTAACTCGGAGGGTCAGGAAAGCCAGTTCATCGATATCCTCATCGCTTACCGAATCGACCTCGAAGACGAGATAGTGGCTTTTGATCTCGACCTTGATCGTCGACGTGAAATTCGGCTCTTCGAATTCGACGACGATCTTACCATCGGTGTAGGAGCAGGCGGAGGGCTTGTGCTCCTTGCCGTCCTTTTTCAGCGTTATGAAAGCCTCACGCGGCCCAGGGGCGAGGTAATCCTCGCCCGTTCGCTTATCCACAAGACCTAAGCTCCTCCCGTCGGCTCCGATAATGTAGCTTATGCTCTCATTTTCGAGCAGGATAGCTCCTTCTCCCGTCCCACAATATCCAAGGGCGCTCGTTCCAATGAAAAAAAGAACCGAAAGCTCACCCATTATCTTCCTCCCTTATCGCAGTTAACTTAGACATTGGGCTTCATCTCATGTCACCTCCTAACTCCCCCGTCATCGTCTAATTTTCCATCTCATATCCCGGCAGCTAGCATGACGTCACGTCCATTATAATTCGGAAGAAGGTGTTCGTCAAGGGGCGATCCTAAGGAGATGAGGGCTCGGTCACACGAAGAAACCGTAGACCGGCCTATCGGCTATTGTGCCGAAGATGCTCCATAGGCTGCCGCTCACGAACTGACCGAGCATCAAACCCATGAAGAAGGGAACCCCCTTTCTGTAGAGCTTAAGTCCACCACCTCTCAGAAGCGCGTACTTTATCAACCAGCTCAAAAAGATCGAAAACCACATCCAGCTCATCGTCCAGCTTCCGGCGACGGCATATCCGACTGGATGAAACGGGAACCCCAGAAACCTCCTGCGCATGACCATCAGGAAGACGGTCAGCCCGAGCCCGAATCCCATCTGCCTCAACATTGAAACATCCGGGCCGGATGGGTAATTGAGCCAGTTCTGTAGCCTGACATACGCCTCCCACGCCAACCCCAGGGAGTACCCCCGCACGCGCGATGCGGCGCCGTAGGCGTAAAAGAAGTGCAATATCGCCCAGAAAGTCGCCCATGCGCCCAAAAGGGTCGCCGCCATCATCACCCAGACCAGTCTCCTGTTTCCCAACCCTGCCCTTTCGGCGATTTTAAACCCCTCAAGTTGATGCGGCATGGGATGACATCGGTAGTCTCTGGTTATCCAAAAATAGAGGGTAAAGGCTGAGAGGTTACCGGGGCCGAGCCGTCTCGTGCCGATCAGAGAAGCGAGTATCCTATCCGGGCCTTCGTAGTAAAGATCATGGGTAGGAGGGCCGAGCTCAGCCCGCATCCTCGTGGCGGCGATCACTATGACGAAGTAGATAACGAAGAAGGAGATCGCCACCCAAACCGACATGCCCATCCACCACGAGAAGAGACATAAAATCCCTATCCCCAGGACGGATCCGATCAGAGCAACTTTGTACGTCAGCGGTTCCCTCAACTCATCCCCTCGATCTCCCCCGAAAGCCGATCGAAGCGCCTTGAATATCGAGCGTCTGCTCAGCCATATCGACAGAGCTCCTATCCCGATCCATGCCCCGGCGGACTGATCACCTAAATATGGCCCGGACATCCTCCCCAATCCTAAAGCGGACCTCACCACGAGCTGCGCCTTCCAAAACAGATAGAAGAACCAGGTCGAAAACGAGAGATCCAGCGGCATGAAGTAAGCAAGGCCGATGACGAAAGGGTAAAAACAGACCGGCATCCAGCCGATGGCGTTCCAGGGTTTCTCCGTAAAAAACGGGGCGAGGTTGTATTTGGTCCTGAAATCGGGGATGAAAGGGTAGAGCCTGTGAAGCCCATGTATCAGGTCGAGCGAGGATGAGATGGCGAACCCGATCCACATGGCGCCGTTTCTGAAAAATCGGGAGGAGTTGAGGGTCATCTCCAGGGGAAGCTGGATTACCGGATAGCTCAGCTTCTCCTCCTCCGTCCATCTCCTCCTTATGAAGGTGAGGAGGCATATCATGGTGAAATAAAGCACCAGTATAAACCCCGTCCAGAAAAGGAGAGGTTTGAACCAACTCCTCAAGATATAGAGGTCATAGAGGGAGGATTCGCCTTCATAATACCCCCTCATGACGTCGGGTTCGTCGATCATGAGCCATCTGGGAAGATATCCCCAGAAAAGCTCCCTCCATTCGTTTTCGGGTGTAGCAAACCGGAAGGGGTAGGTCATGAGGGGGATGAGGATCTGAAGCATATCATGACCGAGAAGGGTTGTCGCTATGCAGAGAATAACGTAGATGGTCAACAGCTCCCCATACGATAGGGCGAGGTGGGGTGCGGTTCGGGTCAGGAGGAGGTTTAAAAGCGATAGCAGGAAGAGGATGAAGATGACGTTGAAGAAGATGGAAAGTGTGGTGGCATGGGTGAAAGCCCACACCACCTCCGATTTGGTGACCCAATATGCGTTCACCGGTATCAGGAGAATCCCGATGAGGATGGCACGAAGCGTGACGCCCTGCTTTTTAGTGGTCCAGCTTGCAGATCCTTTTCCTGTAATACACATAGTTCTCAAACGAGACATTATCAGGCACGCCGTGGTCGCACATCGGTATATATCCCCCCCGCTTAAGCATCGCCACCTCGTCCACTTTGCCGATTATGCCCGGCAGCCCTGTCTGGGCGTGTTCTATCCTGAACACCTCCTGGACGCTGTTTATCTTACCGAAGGCTGAAAGCTCGGCTGACTCCTCCTGCCCAGTATGTTGGAATCGGGCTGGGATTGAGTGGGGAAGATCCAGACCTCGATGGTAATCTGATCGGTGATATCGAGCTCGGGCACGGCGGGTATCTCGACATATTGGTCGGAT
>JAGGXZ010000077.1 GCA_021162805.1 Candidatus Poribacteria bacterium | reverse complement strand
TCTATATTCCTGTCTCCTGTTTCCTGCTTCCTGTCTCCTATCGGTGATACTGCTACACTCAAAGGGAATTTGAGCGATTTTATAGATAATGTCTATCGTTTGCCGTCCATGGCAAATAGCGAGTTTCAAATAGCGTAGGAGAGTGAGCTGATGAAAATCAAATCGATAGAACCCTCTCCTTTTTTCATCGAAATCGGAAAGAGGTTGTTTCAAAAGGTGGATATAACCGTGATAGGGGACGAGTCGGCTGAGATAAGCCTGAGGTATGAGATGGGAACGGATAAGGGGAGCTTAAACCTGGGCGGATTCAAAGGAGATGAAAGGAGATATGAGATCCTCCTGCCCGATCAACGTCAAACCGTCAGCGCTACCTTTAGCCTGATACGGAACGGATCGGAGGTTGATAGGGTTAGGATGGACTGGACGCCCAAAAGGCACTGGCACGTATACCTCATCCCCATCGCCCATCATGACTACGGCTATACTGACACGATAGAGAACGTGCTCAGAAGCTACGAGGGATTTTATGAGCGAATACTTGAATACTGCCGCGAGACGGACGAATACCCCTGGGAGGCCAGATTCAGATATATGGTGGAACAATCCTGGTCCATCTATCATTTCATGGATAACGCCTCTGCTGAGAAGGTAAAGGAGATGGTGGGGAGGATCAGGGAGGGAAGGGTTGAGGTTCCGGCCCTGTTCGGCAATGAGATAACAAATCTGTGTGGCCACGAGGAAATGGTACGGCTGATCTATCCCTCCTTCAACCTGAAGCGCAGATATGATATACCGATCAGGTCGGCGGCTATAACGGATATACCCGGTTTGAGCTGGGCCCTGCCGACGGTACTGAGTGGAGTGGGGGTCAGATATTTCTTCGCAGGGCTTCCGACCTATTTCGAATGGGGATATACCGTGCATAACTTCTGGGATGAATCCGTCATCTGCCCGAAGGGTAGGCCGGACGCCTTCATATGGGAGGGACCGGACGGATCACAGCTGTTGGTCTACTATCAGGGAGGCTATGGGGTGTGGACGCCGGGAAGCTATGAGGAGGTAATGGAGAGATTGCCGGGGATGCTGGAGGATCTGGAGAGAAGAGGGTATCCGTTCGACGCCATCCGCTGCGCCTACAACGGTGGTGATAACCACCCGCCTGATATACGTTGTAGCTACATCGCTAAGGAATGGAACGAGAGATGGGCCTATCCCAAGCTGATAGTGGGGACCAACTCCATGTTCTTCGAACATCTGGAGGAGGATCGGTCGAGGCTACCTGTGTTTAGAGGCGAGCTTCCCGACACCGATTATGTCGTAGGTGCTATCTCATCCGCACGTGAGACAGGGATAAACCGCGTAACCCACGATCGCCTCCCAACCGTCGAGAAGCTCTCCACCATCTCCTTCCTCTTGGGAAGCCGATATCCCTCCAGGGAGATATGGAGGGCTTGGCAGGATATGCTCCTCTATGATGAGCACACGTGGGGGATGTCTGCCCCATTGGGAGAGATACAGGATTGGAATTGGAGCTGTAAAAGTCAACACGCTTACAGGGCCGCGGGATTGGCAAGCTCATTGCTGTTAGAGAGCTCACGGGGAATAGCCGATAAGGTGGACATTCCTGACGAGGGAACTCATATCGTCGTTTTCAATCCTCTCTCCTTCAAGAGGACAGACCTGGTCAGGGTACCCCGGTTAAAACCCGACATGCCCTTCAATTTGATCGACGCCGAGACAGGCGAATCCATCCCATCTCAGGTGGTGAGGATAGATGATCCCCGATTTCCCCTTCCATATGCAGAGCATAGGTACGCCATGGGACATGTTTATGAGTCTTATTCCTACGATCTGGTCTTTGTCGCTCGGGATCTCCCCTCGTTAGGTTATAAGACCTATCGGATTGTCCCTGCGGATAGCTCATCCGCAGTGAAAAGCTCGATAGAAATCAGCGGGGGTGTGATCGAGAACAGGTTCTTCAGGGTGGAGCTTGATCCGAAGACGGGGGCGATAGCCAGCATATATGACAAAGAGTTGGGAAGGGAGCTGGTGGACGAGGAGGCAGCTTATAGGCTCAATCAGCTGATCCTCCGTGCGACGCGGAGCGGAGAGATATGGGGGCTGAAGGAGGTCGAGATAAGAAAGGGGGAGATCGGACCAATCTACGGCAGCATGGTCGTTATAGGCAGATGTCCTGGATGTCCTCAAGTGATCCAGGAATTGGTGCTCTACGATCAGATCAAAAGGATAGACCTTGCGAACAGGGTTTTGAAGGATTCGACTCCGTTTCAGGAGCTGTTTTTCGCTTTCCCGTTTAAGGTGGATCGGCCGAGGTTTAGGTTCGAGGGGACTGACTCGGTTATCGAGCCGATATCCGATCAACTCCCCGGATCGAACACCGACTACCATGCCGCTCAACACTGGGTGGAGGTGTTGAACGACGAGTTCGGAATCGCCTTCTCATCGCTGGAGTCACACCTGGTGGAGCTAGGTGGGCTCTATCCTGGATACGTCTCTCAGGCGCATCACGGCATACCGTGGATGGACTACGGCCACGAATTCCTCAGTGAGAGGCCAGAAAAGGGGCATATCTATTCCTACGCCTTGGTGAGCAACTTTAGGACGAACTTCAAGCCCTCCCAACACGGTGAGGTTCTATTCAGATATTCGATCACATCATACGAGGCGGGGGAAAACGCCCCTAGGTTCGGATGGAGTTTTCACAACCCACCTATCCCCACCCTCGTGGAGGGCAAGAGGTCAGGACCTCTTCCTAAGTCCGGATGTTTCGTTGAGGTGGAACCGCAAAACGTTTTGCTCCTGGCCTTGAAACGGGCGGAGGATGGGAGAGGCGTTATTCTGAGGTTGATCGAGACAGAGGGTAGGGAAAGCCCCGTGAGGATCAGTATGCCGCTTTTCAAGATAGAAAACGCCATCAGGACGAACCTCGCTGAGGAAGACGAGGAACCGCTCTCCCTTACAGGAGGAGAAGTGGTCCTTACGGTCAAACCATTTGAGATCGCCACGGTCAGGATCTGGTGTGGTTATTGATAGAAAGCCTTCAAATACGGGATGGTTCATTTTCCTGCTGAGACAGGTCACTTGGCTGCCAAACTGCCATACATCCGTCCTTCAATCCGATCTCGCAGGTATTCAAATATCCGCTCCGCCGGATTTAACTGTTTCTTCTTGTGATGCTTTGTAATTATTGGATCTTCCAGCTCTTGGGAAATGTCGGTCTCTCTTCAGGGTGATTGATTAGGGTGATCTCTATTTTCCACCC
Organism: Candidatus Poribacteria bacterium; assembly: GCA_021162805.1. Classification (NCBI taxonomy): domain Bacteria; phylum Candidatus Poribacteria; species Candidatus Poribacteria bacterium. The sequence goes on along the minus strand of JAGGXZ010000077.1, from coordinate 15,772 downwards.
CTCTTTCCTCTTGCTCTCAAATTTTGAGAAGTCCTAAATTGACAATGGGCAACTCGCTATGTTAAACTTAAATCCGTCAAATAATTCCAAGTGGGGTATACTCAGATGAATGTGCTTTTGGTCGCTCCGCCGTTGCCCAGCCTTTATTACACGGCGAATGTGATTTTTCCGCCTTTAGCCCTGATGTATGTGGCCTCAGTCCTGGAACGTGACGGCCATGATGTTGAGATACGGGATCTCACGCTGGATCGCTCCCCTATGGATTATTCAAATGTCGATGTCGTGGGTATCACGTGCACGACCCCTCAGTATAACTCGGCCCTTCAGGTGGCAAAGGAGGCGCACGAGCACGGCAAGATCGTTATGATGGGCGGAGTTCACGTCACCTTCACCGCCGAGGAGACGCTTAAAACTGGATATGTGGACTACGTGATACGTGGAGAGGGTGAGGAAACCGTCAGAGAGCTTTGCAGGGCTCTGCAGGAGCACGGCCGGAACTTCGACCATATGAAGATATCTGGGATCTCATGGCGTGATCCCGACACAAACGTGGTCGCGCACTCCCCCGAGAGACGGGCCATCATGGATATAAGCGGAATACCATATCCCGCCAGACATCTCATAAACTTGAAGCGTTATCCGTCCAAACTTAAGAATAAACGCGCCACAACCCTCCTGGCCAGTAGAGGTTGTCCGTATAAGTGCATCTACTGTGTGGTGCCGAACATGAACTCGGCCATCTACAGACAGCGTTCACCTGAATCGATCGTGGACGAGATAGAACATATCATGGAAAATTACGATGTGGGCGGGATACTGTTCGTTGACGATAACTTCACGATAAACGTGCGCAACACCATCAGGTTCTGTGATGAGCTTTTGAGAAGAAAAATAGACATACTATGGTGGTGTCAGTCCCGCGCCGATACGCTGCTGAAGAACGAGGAGATGGTAGATAAGATGGCACAATCCGGCTGTTATATGGTCTTTCTCGGGCTGGAATCGCCGAACGAGAGGGTCTTGAAATCCTATAACAAAAAGCTCAAAGGCGACGAAGGCGAAAAGGTGGTCAAGCTCCTCTCCAAATATGGCATCAAGACCATGGGATCGTTCATGATGGGCGAGATACAGGAGACCGAGGAAGAGGTCGAAAACACCATAAACTACGCGACGCGTATCGACCCGACCTATGCTCAATTCTCCATACTCACCCCGTTCCCGGGCACGAAGCTGTTCTCGATGATAAAGGACAGAATACTTCATTTCAACTGGGATCTGTTCGATGGGGCGCATTCTGTCTTGAGACTGGACAACCTGACCAAGGAGCAGATAGAAGGGCTGCTGAAAAAGGCTTACAAGAAGTTCTATCTCAGGGCAAGCAGGATACCCCAATATCTCAGAAATTTCGTGAATCCGTTCAAGGTGAAGGATAGCTTGAAGATAATACACCGGTTGAGGGAGCTTTCCAAAAACTACCGGATTTCGGAACAGAACCCCTCCTTCTCCAACTATCCTACTTTAAATTCGGGTGATTAATTATGGACCTAGGGAAGGTGATAGGGACGATCGTGGCCACACGTAAGGACCCGTCGTTCGAGGGTATAAGGCTTTTGATCGTCCAACCGCTGGATGAGAGGCTCAACCCTATCGGCTCTCCGGTCGTGGCCACCGATACGGAGAGGGTTGCTGGATACGGCGATCTGGTTTATACCGTCTCCGGAGGGGATGCCGCTGACGTCATCCCCGGCAGGAGGATCCCCGTCGATATAGCCATCGTCGGCCTTGTGGAGTCGATACATCTCTTGGGAGATCGGAGTTGACAGGATATGTCGTTTTTGATATCATTCAAACTGTGTAAGCTATCGTCGGTCGCGCTGGTTGCTCTCTCGGCGATTTCCCTCTTGGCCTCCGCTAACGATGAGATTTCGCCTTGGGGAGCGACGGTCAAATCGGCGATCATTCCCGGTTGGGGCCAGTTTGTAACCGGAGGCAAGGTCAAGGCCGTTATCTCCTTGACGGGCACGTATGGTCTCGCGGTTGCAGGTCTGATCGCCCGCGCCAGATATCTGGATGTGTATAACAATTATTATGTGCCAGCAGCATTAGCCGGTTCGCCTGAGGCCGATCGATATTACGATTTAGCTACGCAAAGGTATAAGTTGAGCAAGGGATTGTTCTTCGCTGCCGCTGGAGTCTGGGTTTACAGTATGATCGATTCCTACGTTAGCTCCATCATCACGAACGCTCAGATCAAAGCGCGTAAACTCAAATTCGACACCGAAAGGATAGATAAATTTGATCTGGAGTACAAAGTCATGGAGGGGGAACTGAGGATAAAAGCGACAACTGAGTTTTAAAGTCTAGCGCGGGGGTGTTTAACATGTCCGGAACCATAGTGAGGGTTTCCCTGGCTTTCGCACTGATAGGGTTGATCGTAACTATCGTGGGCTGTGGGGAACCCCCTAAGCTCAATCAGCCTCAACCCAAGGAATACGCGGCCATAGTCAATGTGCTCAAAAACAGATGGCAAAAAGGGTATATGAGCGAGGACGTCGATCTGTACATGTCCTCCTATTGGAAGGACGGGTTCCTCTACAGATCCGACATGGGCACTGAGGACGATCCGACCGATGACGTTATCTTCAACGACTACAGACAGGAGAGGGAGTCGGCGATAAGGGTCTTCGCCAAGTTCCAGGATATAGAGATAGAGCTCTCTGAGCCACCTGAGATAACCATCCTGGAACCCGGCAAGAAGGCACAGGTGAAGAACCACTATAAGATACAGGGATATGTCGCCGATGGGACGACGCTGGAAGGAGGATTCACCGGCTTCTACGCCGAAGGAGATAACACCTTCATCTTCGAATACCGACAGGCGGAAAACGGCAAGTGGGAGTGGAGGATAACCGAGTGGTACGACGCCGCTTGGTCGCCTGAGAAGATAGAGGCCACCTATGGCCTTTAAGATGTTAATGTCCTGATCCGATATGGGGCGCGGCGATCTATGTCGCGCCCTTATTTTTTCACGGCGAATCGCATGAGCTATTTCAAGGCATATCTGGATATCATAAAGAGGCGAAGCTTCGTGATCCTCGCATCCCTGATGATAGTGGCCGGTTCAGCCCTTGTGGTGGCGCTGCACGCGGAGAAGGGATATGAGGCCGCCGCGATAATAGATGTCCAGCAGAGCGGCCCGCCCGCCGGCGCGACCGGCCTCGTGCGGACCGTCCTTCTGGGCGGCGAGGAGTCAACCATGCTTGAGACCCTCTCCAGGAGGATCGGTACCGAGGCGTTCCTGAACACGGTTGTGGATGAGTTCGAAAGGAGATATCCGCGCGGAGCGGCTTTACTGCCCTCACCATCCGCACTCGTCTCCAGGATCAAACCTCAGGTGATACCCGGCACGAGATACATCGCCATCAAGGTCAAACTCAGGGAAAGCGAGGGCGGGGCCAGAAATGCCGCCATACTCGCCAACCTCGCCGTTAAAACACTTCAGGAAATCCTCAGCACCGAAAATACGGAGAGAGCAACGGCGCAGATCAAGTTCATAGATTCAAAGATAGAGGAGGTTAGAAGGGAGATCGAATCAATTAAGGAGGAAATGCTCCGCTTTGTCAGGAAAAGTGGCAACCCAAGCATCTGGAGCGCCCAGCTCGAACATCTCCTCGCTCAGCAGCAGTCCCTATTTGAGGAGAGAAACAGGGCCGAACTCGGCGTTGAAGCCTCCATGGAGAGCCTCAGATCGATAGATGCCCAACTTAGAAAGATACCGGAGCTCACCGAAACGGCACGGGTGATCTCTCAAAGCCCCCTACTTATACAACAGATGACGGATCTGGCCAGATTGGAGGTGGAGATAGCCGGAGCCAAGGTTAGATACTCCGAGAACTCCGACGAGCTCAAATCGCTTCAGGCGAGGAAGGCCAGGATCGAGGAGAAAATCAGGGAGCTGAGCGATAAAATGGCCGTATCCAAAACGATTTCAACCGACCCTCGATACCATCAGCTCCTCAGCTCCAAGATCAACGGCGAGCTCGGACTGATCAAATACAAGGCACAGTTGAAAATGGTGGATAAGCGTCTCGCCCAGATCGGCTCAAAGCTCAGCTCGCTTCTGATCGATGTGCCTGAGAAACAGCTCGAATTTGAGGGTATGACCCGTCAGATGGAAAGCGCCTACGATCTTATGAAAGAGCTCATGCGAAGGAGAATCGAAGCCGAAATATTGTTGAACGAAGGAAACATCGTCTCCGGAACGGGAATATACTCGCGAAAAGGAGGGGTGATGCTCATTCAACCCGCCCGTCCCCAGTTGTATCCCGTCAGTCCTAATCTGCGTTTTACACTCGTCATCTCCTCGGTTGTGGGATTGGCTCTGGGATTAGCGCTTGCATTCTCCTTTGAATTCCTCGACGGTCGCTTCCATTCCCCGTTCATGGCCTCAAGATCCCTCAATCTGCCGATTCTGGGGACTATTGCTCCACGACGTGGGAGATTTGAGGGTATCCCGGAAGAGATCGACGGGATAGCGGCCGGGATCGAGCTGATGCGGGAGAGAATGGGGTTCCAATCGATCCTTGTCCTGAGCTGTTTAAGGGGGGAAGGAAGGACAACCGTGGCGGCTGGCACGGCCATTTCGCTCTCACGGATGGGGAGATCGGTCCTTCTGCTCGACGCCGACATCCAAAATCCGTCCTTACATCGGCTCTTCGGTCAAGATCGGGAACCGGGACTGACTGAGATCCTGAACGGGGAAACACCGATTCAAGAGGTCGTTCGGGTTGACGAAACAACGGGAGTTCATCTCATACCTGCCGGATCAAGACTGGAGGCTCCGATGTCGCTTCTGCGACCGAATGGGATCATCGAACTCCTTGAGTCGTTCAGGGAGGGATACGATGTGATTATCTGCGATACCCCGGCGCTTACCTCCTTTCTCCCCGGTCTGATAATGGCCTCAAAGGCCGATGTAGCCCTTCTGGTGGCCGATCTGAACATGGTTCCATCTGCCACTTTAACCCGAACGGCCGAGCAACTTTCTAAGGCGAATATTGAGCTTCTGGGCGTGATTTATAATCGAGTCAGATCATGAAATTGAAACACCCCCGTCTGATCATCACAATTTCATCCATCCTGCTCATATCCCTCGTCGCCTTCTACCTGCTGATGCAATCGAATTTCATGCTGGAGAAGGCGAGGGGGATCATGCTGTCTCAGCTTCAACGTCGGTTGGACGCGGACGTTTATATAGGCCCGCTTTCAGGCAATCTGCTGAGATATATAATCGTCGGCGGGATCAGGATCAGAGATAAAAGAGGCAAGCCGTTGATTTCAGCGGGCAACGTCCTAGTGGATTACCGGCTGATCGGACTTCTCAGGGGGAAATTAGTTCTGAGTAAAATTCAGCTCGCATCGGCCAGGATAAGGCTTGAGGTCGATCGGAACGGAAGGATCAACCTGATCGAGATATACAAAAGGAAACGAAAAATCAGACTCCCACCACTTCTCGTCTCAACCGTTGTCATTAAAGACAGCTTGATATCAGTGGATGACAGGATGCATGATATAAAGGGATCAGTTTCGGATATGACGCTTCTGATCAAAAGGGGGCTCATGGGGAGACAATACAGCGGAGAGCTTGATATCCGCAGCGGTCGTATCTCGCTAGGCGGAAAGATGAGGAGGCTATCGGACATCCGGGCTTCTTTTAAGATTCGAAGCTCAAATTGGAGGATATTGCCTTCGAACATGGCTATGTCAATCGATCTTTTAGAGATGAAACTCGGAGGTTCATCGATTCGGATCAAGGGGGAGCTTCCCGACCTTCGAACTCTGAGCTTTAACGGCGATATCGACTCCTCCCTCAAGCTTCAGGATCTATCGCCTTTCCTCACTCGCCTTGGACTTCCGCCTACAATCGGCGAGATGAGAGGTTCTCTCTCCCTCGCCGTAACGGCGAGCGGGAAGCCGAAAAGTTTTTCCGGGAAGATACGGCTTAAAGGGAGGGGAATTCAACTGCAGCGGATTAAAGCCGATCTGCTCGATATCGACGGTCAGTTTACCTCCAAATCGGCCGATCTGGATCTTCTGCTTCAGGCCAACGGAGGTAAAATAGAAGGCCCCATGAAGGTAAACCTTTCAAATGGGAAACCGCTCGTAGACGGAAAACTCAGGGTTGAGAATCTAAACCTGCCGCCTCTCAGAGGAGTGGAAGGGTGTGTGAGCGGGGAGATCTCCCTGCACGGCTCGTCGTTGATGGACGCCCTTGTGGAGAGCAAGCTTCAGGCGAAGGCCTTCAAGCTGAACGGCATCGATCTATCGCCCACCGCCTTTCATCTCAGCTTGAGGCGTGGCGAGATAGAGGGCAAGGGCGAATTCGCCGGTTCCACTGCTTCGCTGAGCGGACGGATCGGAGATAACGGGTCGCGGATAAGGCTTGATGTCTCGATCAGTTCAGATCAAATCGCCCCGATCGCCTCCATCATAGGCTTGAAGGGCTTTTCAGGGAAGGGTGATATTGAGCTATCGCTTGAAGGTCCGACGAGATCCCCCGGGATGAGGATCGCGGGAGAGATAGATCAGCTCAAATATAGGCGATTTCCGCTTGGAAGGGCGAAACTGGATCTCAACGGAACCATCGACGCCCTGAAGCTCGCCCGCCTGGAGCTCAAATATGGGGATATGACAGCGGCGGTTCAAGGTGAGATCCGCCATCTTTCGACCGTTGTTCTTCAGGTCCGATTTCATAGAGCGCCGCTCGGCGATTACGCCAAGGTCATCCTGCCTCAGATAAACGTGGTCGGATATGCCGACGGCGAAGGTGAAATTCACGGAAGGGCCGGATCACCCGACGGCGAGATCGATATCTCGTTATCTCATCTAACCGCTTATGGACTTCCCTTTCAACCCTCAACCTTCAAGCTTCGATTTCAATCGGGCGGGATCATAATCCCTGATCTGGAGATGATGAGCTCCGCCGGGCCCATACATGCGAAGGTTGAGATCTCGCCTGACGGTCATCTCCATATTGAGGGTGAGGCCGGGCCGATGAGGCTATCCGATTTGGTCCGATCTCGGGGACTTTCGCTTCCGATGACGGGGGAGATCTCGGCAAGCTTCAGGGGAGGCGAACTCCCCGGTCGTCCTTTCGATTTGACCTCCAGGATCGGCGTGAAGGGGATGAGATATAGGGGACGGTCTCTGGGTGATATGGTGATGAAGCTGAAGATGACAGGTAAGGAGCTAAGGATCGGATTGGATGGATTCGACGGGACGGTCAGGGGCGAGATGTTGTTCTCCGACGGCGGAGCGGATCTTGATCTCAGCCTGTCCGACTTGAACATCTCCCCGTTTCTCCCATCGCCCTATTCCGGTAGACTCCGCGCCGCCGTCAAACTCGGCCTTCGAGAGCCGAGCCTCTGGGGCTTAAACGGCTCGGTGAGGATCGATTCGCTCTCCATATCTTCACCCTCCGGTCGGATGGAAACGGTTGCCCGATCTGTCCTGACCTTCAACAACGGGGTTATAGGGATCAAAGGGTTTCGGATGGCCCGGGATAACGGTGGTCGTCTTCGTATCGCCGGAAGGCTATCGCGTGACTCCTCAGAGCTGGCGGTCTCGCTCAGTCACTTCGATATCGGGATGCTGACCTCCGAACTGAACGGGGATCTGAATATGGATCTGAAGCTGTCCGGCAGGTTAAACTCGCCGTTGATCTCTTTATCCCTTTCATCCCCCGAACTGAGAGTTATGAGGTGCGACGGGATCAAGCTCGAGAACGTCGATCTGGAGTCTGAGCTGCGGGACGGGGTGATGTTGATCCGTAAACTCAGGTTTAGCCTGCCGGGCGGAGGATACACCATGTCCGGAGAGGTTCCGATCGATCTGGACCTCGAGAGGTTCTCCTTGAATTTGCCCGATGAGAGGATGGATCTCGAGTTTCAGGCCGAAATGGCATCAACCGTTTTGGATGGGATCGCATCCGGATTTCAGCTTATCGGCGGGAAGCTGAGGGTTTCGGGCAGCGTAGTGGGAACATCCTCAAGTCCGAAGCTCCATTCGAAGCTCAACCTCGATGGAGTGAGGGTTAAGCCTAAGGCCATACCTTACATGACCTCCTCATTCAGCGGCGATATGGGGATTTCGTTTGATCTCATCTCCAGATCGTTGAAGACCGATGTGGACGGAAACCTCCGGTGTGATTTGCTGAGAGGGGAGATTAAAGTAAAGGGCGGGCTTCAGGCCGTCGGCATACGTCCGTTTAAACCGCAATTCAGCTTCGATCTGACATGTCGCTCTGCCGAGATCGCCCCGTTGATACGGAAGCTAACCTCACGGTCCGATTTACCTTTGGAGGTAGACATCGAGGATCTAAGGGCGCAGGTGGGAGGTCAGGGCTTGAAACTGTCAGGGATATCCGCTGACATTTCCTTCCTAACCTCTCTCTCCCTAGCCGATGAGAAGATGAGAAGCACGTCGAGGCTTGGGATTCAGATGAGGGATGGCAGGATCGAGATACAACCCTTTGAGCTCAGGGGCGATAACTCCTCGATCGGCCTATCGGGGTGGCTGGATTCGGAGGAGAGGGTTCAGTTAGCCGCTGATATACGCCTCCCCATGAACTCGATTTCGCCCTTTTTATACGGGGACGAACGTTGGGGAGGAGATCTCAAGCTTACTCTAAAGGGAGATGGAACCCTCACCTCGCCAAGCCTGAAGTTCTCATGTCTGATCGATCGTTTCTCCTCGGGAAATGTGAAGTTCGAGCCCACGATATCCCTGCGCGCCGATTACTCCAACGATCTCCTGACCATCTCCGATCTATCGGTGAGGTTAGGCGTGGGGAGAGGCGCAAATCTCATCGGCGTCTCGGGCAAACTCCCGATCCATCTCGATCTTCGCTCAAGGCGATTTACCTTTAACGATGAGCCTCTGACGATATCAGCGAAGGGGAAGCTCGACGATCTCTCCCTCCTCTCGTCACTCAGCACGTCGATTCTGGAGATAAAAGGGAAAACGGATTTCAACCTGACCCTGGAAGGTTCACCATCGAAGATCGCCCCAAAGGGTGATATTTCGGTCCAAATCGGGCGGTTGGTCTTAAGTCAGATCGTAAAACCGATCGAATCCCTAACTATGAGAATCCACGCTGAGACTGGTTCGCTGAGGATCGAACCAGTTGACCTTGCCATCGGCGAAGGCGAGATCACGGCGAAGATCGGGTGTTCGCTGGATGGGATTCGTCCTACCGTGATGAAGGCGAACCTCGATTTTAAAGGGATTAGAATCGAGGACCTCAAGCGGCTCGGATACAGGGATATCCTAAGGGTAAGAGGATCGGTTTCGGGGGGAGCCGATATGAGATCCGATATCTCATCCCTCAGTCCTCCGTGGAGGATGGGGACGTTCGGTTATCTGAAGGGGATCCTGGCCAAAGCCAACGGCCTGCTGAGCATAGATGAGTTAAGGCTGCTGTTGAACGACCAGGAGCTCAGGCCGACGGGGAAGATAGTGGGTGTGCTTTCAAACGGCGTCTTCGATTTGAGAAGCTTCCGGATGACCCCATACCCCCGGAATTCCAGCTCCACCGTTCTAGCCGCTATGATGCTCTGGGAAGTGGGCAGATCGCTCTCGATCTCAGCTTCGGGGCTTTTCGACCTCTCCCTCATTCCCACGCTATCCGACCTGAGCGGCGCGGCGCACTTTTCCTTTTCGCTGGGTGGAACGGAGGATGAGCCGACCTTCGAGCTCTCCTGGGGACCGGATAAGCTGACGGTCAAAAGGGCGAAACTCTCCGACGTCTCCGGCCGGATAAGATACGCTAAGGGGAAGATCCTGGTGGAGAGGGCAGGGATCTCAATAGGGGGGAGCAGGATAACGGCAACCGGATATATCCCGGCGAGATTTGAACTCCCCTACTTCAGGATGTCCTATCCCGATGAAAAGATGGAGATATCGGTAGATGGCCGGATCTCCTCCCTGGACTTCATCCCACTTATCTTACAGGATGTGGTTTCCGCTCAGGGCAGAGGCAACGTGAGTCTGACGGTAGGCGGCACACTGGGCTCACCCACGCTCTCGGGCATGGCGGAGTTCAAATCGCTCTCGCTTCAATATCTCCCCTCAGCGATCTACCTGAAGGAGACCGAATTAACGGCGGTTTTTAACGGCCAGAGCCTTATCATAGACCACATGTCGGGTCTCCTCAACGACGGTACCTACGCCGTATCGGGGAGAGTCACCTTTAAGGGATTTAAACCCGAAAGTTTAGATATTAACGGATCGTGGAACTCCAGCCTTTTCTATCAACCCTCCCTCTATACGCTTCGATGCAGCGGTGATGTGTCGCTCAAGGGTAGCTTTCAACTTCCCCTCCTGACAGGGACGGTGACCATAGATGAGTTCAGATATTCGCGGCCGTGGAACGATATATTGGCGAGCGCCCTTAGCCCCTCGCCGGAGACCAGAGCGATTGTTATATTCAACTCGCCGCTTCTCAGGGGAATGGAGTTGGATCTGGACGTTCAGGCCCCAGGTAGAGTTCTGGTGGACGCCGGTATAGCCTCGGTTGAGGTCTCCTTTAATGGGAAAGTCAGAGGCCCGCTCAACCGATTCATCTTCGTCGGAGAGTCGAGCATCGTCTCCGGCGAGCTGGTATACCTGAACCACAAGTTCAAGATCGTCGAAGGGCACATAGAGAATATAGACAGGTTCAGGTTCAATCCGAAATATGTGATAGTCGCCGAGACTGAAAGGCCGATAAGGGGAGTGAGTCTGCAGGACGTTGACGGAAATCTAAGGGTCAGGGATATCGATGTGACGATCACGCTGAGTGGAACGCTCGATCAGCCCTCTCCTCCGATACTGTCGGCCAGGGTTCTCAATGCTGAGCCGGGCGAGGAGTATGAGCTGGACAGCGAGGATATCATATCGATACTGACCACCGGCAGGACCGGCTCCTTCACCTTCGCCCAGGTCGGCGAGCTTTCCTACGCGGCCGCCGATATCTTCAGAAGAGGGGCTGAGTCCTATCTCGGCGGTTTCGTCGCCAGATTGCTGGGATTCAAGGAGTTCGAGATCGAATTCGCCCCTTCAGATATCGAGGAGACGAAACTGCTCTTCACGAAGGAGTTCTCGCCGAGATGGTCGCTGACATACTCCTCAACCCTTCAGCTCCACTCTGAGCCCAGGATAGAGGTGGAGTATCAGATCAACGATCACCTGGCGATAACCGGTGAGAGAACCGAACAGGGGAAATACGGGATAGATCTGAAGCTGGAGTATGAGTTCAAATGATGATTACGCTAGCTCTTGTCCTTTTCATAATTCAGATCGCACCAGGCCAGCCTCCATCAGATGCTGAGATTGTGAGTGGAGTGGAGGTGCAATGTGAGGGGAATTACCCCGTCGATGAGGTTTACAAGCTGATATCCCCCCTCCTTCACGCTCCCCTTAGAAGGTATAAGCTCAGGAAAACCGTCGAGGAGATATATGGTCTCGGCCTATTCTCCCAGGTTGAAGTCGATAAAACGCCTCTTAAGGAAAAAGAGGTCAAGCTCACCTTTATACTGCAGCTTAAAGAGATCGTGCGGGATGTGAGGTTTAAAGGCAACAGGTATGTCTCAGAAGCTAAACTGCGCGCCGTGATAAGGTCTAAGGAGGGAACCGAATACGCGGAGGAGATCATCCGACAGGATGTGAGGGGAATCAAAAAACTCTACAGAGAGGTGGGCTTCTACGAGGTAAAGGTGTCAACTGAAGTCAGAAAGCTCTCCCCCCAGGAGGTGGAACTCATATTCCGGATAAAGGAGGGGGATAGGGCTCTGATCGGCCAGATCTCCTTCGTGGGAAACACCGCCTTCAACTCCAAAACTCTCCTCAAGGAGTCGAAACTCAAGGAGAACACCCCATACTCCGAGGAGATCCTGAGGACGGCGATGAAGAGAGTGGAGAGGTTCTACGTCAAAAATGGGTTTCTCACCGCCAAGGTTCGGAAACTCAGAGAGGCCTATTTCCCGATGATAAACCGGATAAACCTTCAGATCGATGTCACGGAAGGTCCCAAGGTGAAGGTCATCTTCAACGGGAACAAACATCTGGATGAAAAGGATCTGAAGGAGGAAATGCTGCTTTTCAGGCTGAGGGAGCTCTCCGAGTTCGTTCTGCGACGAAGCGTCTTGGATATAGAGACCGCATACAGAAGGATGGGATTCTACAACGCCAAAGCCTCCTATCGAATCGAGGGCGATATGAAACGGAACCTCATCGTGACGTTTAACGTCGATGAGGGCGAGAGGTTCAAGATCAAAAGGATAGTGTTCGAGGGTAACAGGGCTTTCACGGATGACGAGCTCAAACGACGGATATCCACCAGGGAATCGGGGTGGAGCATACCGTTTCTGGGGAATAAGAGAAAAGGGATTTACGATGAGGAGCTCTTCAAGATAGATCTGAAGGCGCTGGAGATCTTCTACCGAAGAAACGGCTATCTGGACGTCAAAATCGGCGAGCCGAAGGTTGAGGTCAAAGGTAAAGAGCTGATCATAAGGGTTAAGATAGATGAGGGGAAACGCCGATGGGTTAGGGGGATCAGGATCAAAGGATGTAAGGTCTTCAAAGAGGGGGAGCTTCTAAAAGGGCTGAGCACGAAGATAGACGAGCCCATAAACGAGGAGACCTTGATCTCCGACAGGATCTACATCAAGTCCAGATATGCCGAAAGGGGCTACCTATATGCTCAGGTCGAGCCTCGATATGATCCCGCCTCCGGGCTCGTTACCTTCTATATCGAGGAGGGAAAACAGGTGAGGGTCGGCAAGATCACCTTCTCGGGGATCGAGAGAACCAATAGATCCGTCCTTATGAGGGAGATGACCTTGAAGGAGGGCGATGTTCTCAACGCCGCCAAACTTGCCGAATCGAGGGTTAATCTCTTCAGGCTGGGACTTTTCAAATCGATCTCTTTTGAGCTTGATGGGCTCGATCGTGAGAGCGACGTCGTGGATATATCCGTTCACCTTTCGGAGCGAAACTCCGGATCTCTAAACCTAAGCGGCGGATACAGCCCCGCTGAAGGGATCAGGGCCACGATCGAGCTCTCACATAGAAACCTGTTCGGAAAAGCGCGTCGGTTCAACGCCAAGCTCCGTGTCGGCACGCTCGGAAACAGATATGAGATCTCCTACGTTGAACCCTGGCTCCTAGGAACTAGGACGAGGATGACGTCCAGGGTGTTTCGAGAGGACCTGGAGGAGATGGAAAACGCCCTCGCCACGGGGATGATCCTGGGTCTGACGCGGAAGGTGAAAAAGGCGAATGATATATCGGTTCAATACAAATATCAGATCCTCAGCGGGCCCGGCTTCCGAACCTCCATAAGCAGCCTCGGAACGCTTTTCCAGCGTGATACGAGGGATAGCTTCCTCGACCCCAGCCGGGGGTGGCTGAACGAGCTCTCGGTTGAATACGCCGGTGGCCCACTTCTGAGGGGTGAAAACAGTTTTTTCAGGCTGACGGGCGCCCTCCGCAACTACAGGAAGCTTATAGGAAACAAATCGGGCAGGAAATACCATTTGGCCTTCACCTGGGCGATCAGAGCCGGATATGCCAGAGGATTGCGAGCGACGAAACGGATAATAATCTTCGAGAGGTTCAAAGTCGGCGGCGCTAACACCGTTCGGGGATATCGGGAGGGGAAAATCGGATCCTCCGTCGAAGGGCGAGGCAATATCTTCTTTGTCGGGAATATGGAGCTTAGAAGCTGGATCTACAAGTTCGTGGGGATGAGCCTCTTCCTCGATATGGGGAACATCTGGAATGAGCCCTCCCAGATCAAGTTTGAAGGTTTAAAGACATTTGAACCCGCCGTGGGAGCAGGTTTGAGGTTCAGCACGCCGATAGGCCCGCTCAGACTGGATTACGGCTATCCCTTGGATAGATCGAAGGATGTGGGGATCCCCGGTGAGATCTGGTTCTCCTTCGGAAACATCTTCTAGATCTCGCCTTTCACTCCAGCTCAGTTATCCTTTTGATCTTCATCCTCAGACAAAGCGCCGTTTCCGGATACAAAACGTTCAGATCCGGAAGTTCCTTTATCTCCGAAGGAAGCTCGTCTCTATTTATGACCTTAAACCCCAACTCCTCCAGATAGGGAGAAAGGGAGGAGGTGAAGGCGTACACCTCCTCTATATTGGCCAATCTGGCGTAGTCCAGGATATGTTCGATCAACTGTCTGTCGATATCTTCCCCCTGGAGATCAGGTTTCACAGCCAGGACGCGGATGATCCCCGTTCGGTCGAGCAGCTCCAACCCGATGCAACCGACCACCATCCCCTCGCTCTGGGCAACCAGGAGATGTGAGACTCTCTCCTCGAATCTCTCATGGGGGAGATTCTGCGACGCCAGAAGCTCCCTTATGCCCGCAAGTTCGCCTCTGATCGCCGGTCTGATCAAAACCCTCATATCTTCATTCCCCCTTCTCGATATCGATTAACTCGTAATCCAGATTCCCTATTTCCGCCTCGGCGGCCAATCTCCAAAGCTCATCCATATCCAGTGATGGGAAGAGGGCTTTAAATTTATCCGATCCGGGCTCCAGCGCACCGATCTCCTCAGCCCTTGTTCCGGGTATTCCGGGAGCGGCATTTATAAGATCAAAGGCCGCCTTATCGCAGGCAAGACCATCTTTGGAGGCCAAGACCCCTATGTTCGGCACCATCGGGGTATCGTTCGGAGCCTGACAGTCGCATCCGGGGGTGATGTCGAGCGCTATATCGATATGCCCGACCTTGCCCTCGCGGAAGGTGGAGATAACCCCTTTATACTGATCCAGAACTCCGCGGTAGGTCTGCTGGGCCATCCCCCAGGGCACCCTGATCGCACCCTGCGGGCAGGCAGCTATGCAGTCGCCACAGCTTATGCAGAGCGTCTTATCGAGCGTGAGCCTCTTTTCCTTGAAGGAGAGCGCTCCTGCGGGACAGATCCTGACACATATGCCGCATCTGATGCATCTTTCAGGGACAAGCTTCGGCTTAGCATCAGAGCTATGAGCCCTGAGCTTGGTCTCCGTGCATGTGCCTCCCATCGCTATGTTTTTGATAGTTCCAGCTATGCCGGTATCGCCATGGAAGGTGATATGGGCCAATGAAACCAACGCATCCGCGTCGTATATAACCTGAGCCACCTTCACCTCTTCCAGCTTGTAGTATCTATCGAGTGTGACATAAACTCCGTTGTTTCGGAACCCGTCGGCGACCAGTATGGGACATCCCACCGTCTCAGGGGTGAACCCGTTCTCCTTCATCGCCTCGTAATAGCTATCCGCCGTATGTCTTCTGCGTTTGTAAAGCGTCGTGGTATCGGTCAGGACTGGCCTGCCGCCCGCATCTTTAACCAGATCGACCACGGTCCTGGCGATGATCGGACGGATATAGGTGGTCAGGCCCGGCTCGCCGAAATGCATCTTCACTGCGACCACATCGTACTCGTCTATCATATCAGCCATTCCGCTCTCCTTCCAGAGAGCCCTTATCTTCTCGCAGATTCCTCCGAGCCTCGTCCTCCTGGAATTGGCGAAATAGACCTTGCTTCCCTCGGACATATGCCACCTCTGTTCCCACCAGGTATGGATTTAAGCCTCTACTTGATTATAACCTGTTCGACCGATATATACAACCCTTCTCATCCCCTGGTTCACCCCCAGTTTGAGAGAGGGATGAAGAAAGCAACCATAGAGCGGGAAACAGACAAAAGAGGGAGATCAAAATCC